>NZ_JBWKXT010000013.1:38946-122537 GCF_059423245.1 Pseudomonas sp. GW460-LB5 | reverse complement strand
GGGTGGGCGGGCCTTCGACCACGGCTTTCGGCGGGATGCCCTTGGCCGGCATGCCGAGCTGGATCGCATCGATGTCCAGGGTGCGTGGGGTCAAGTGGTTGATGTGCGGGCCCTTGAAGGCCACCACATCGGCAATCAGGCGGTGCTGGTCGTGCAGTTGCTGGTACTGCTCGGCGGTGACGGTGGCGTCATGGTGCCAGCGGAAGGTGTGTAGCGCTTCTTGCACGAACGCTTCGGCATCGGCTGCGTTCAGACCGCCATCGCGCTCGCACTTGGCGATCAGTTCGAGGGCGCGGGGGGTGAAGATCTGGCGCTTGGCCAAGATGCTCTGTGCCAGCTCACGCAGCTGCGGGTTGTCGATCAGCTCCAGGCGCAGCAGCGAGGTGAACACACGGAACGGGCTGACGTGCAGCGACTGCTCGTGTACCGCGCGGAAGGCGGTGGAGTGCACCGGCACACCGGCGGAGCTGAGGTCGTAGTAGCCGACCGGCTGCATGCCCATGACGGCAAACAGGCGGGCGATGGTGGCCAGTTCTTCGGCGGTGCCGACGCGGATGGCGCCGTGGCGCTCGTGGTCCAGGCGCTCGATTTCGCCGGTCCAGCGCAGGGCCTGGGCAACCTCGGGTTGCTGGGCCATGACCTGCTGGTTGATTTCGCTCACCAGCTCCAGCAGCGTGCCGTACAACGGCACTTCCTGTTTGTACATGAGCGACATGGCAGCAGAGAACTGCGCGCGAATGCTGTCTGGGCTGACGAAATCGTGGGCGGGCATCGCTAGCTTCCTGGTTGGGTTCGGACGCTTACATGAAAGCTGGGAATGCACTTGGCTCACAAGCGAAAAAAAGTGAGTGTGTCATTCCTTTTTTGATCGACCTTCAGGGCCATTGGGGCTGCTTTGCAGCCCATTCGCGGCACAAGGCCGCTCCTACAGGGGACCGCGTGCTGTTTGCAGGCGTGGCCTTGTGCCGCGAATGGGCCGCAACGCTGCCCCGGCAATCTCAAGCCTGAAGTTGCTCCTGAATCCATTCCACCAGCGCCCGCACCTTGGGCACCTCCGCCGCATGCTCGGCATACGCCAGGTAATGCGCCCCGGCACTGCGCATCGCATGGTTCCACGGCACCACCAGGCTACCCTCGGCCAACTCCTTCGCCGCCAGGTAACGCGGCACCAACGCCACCCCGCACCCCGCCTGCGCCGCGCTCAAGGCCATATAGAACGTATCGAAGCGTGGCCCGTGGTAGGCGCTGACGCTTTGCAAACCCAGCTCCCGGAACCACTCATGCCAGGCCTCGGGCCGTGAGGTGCTTTGCAGCAGCACCAGGTCGGCCAGTTCTGCAGCATCGCCCAGCGTGCGCCCGGCCAGCAGCTCCGGCGCGCACACCGGCACCACCTCTTCGCGGAACAGCTCCACGCAGGTGGCACCAGGCCAGGTGCCCTGGCCATAGAAGAACACCACGTCTGCCGAGCCCTGCAGCAGGGCGAACGGCTCCATCTCGTTGCGGATGTCCAGGTGGATGTTGGTGTGGCGTTTGCCAAAACCCTTGAGGTGCGGGATCAACCAGCGCACGCCAAAACTCGGTTGAGTGGCTACTTTCAATATCTCGGTCTGCTCGCCGTAAGTGAGCACGTAGCGGCTGGACATGTCCACCTGGGTGAGGATCTTGTTGACCTCGGCCAGGTACAGGCTGCCGGCCGGGGTCAGTTGCAGGCGCCGGCGGATGCGCAGGAACAGGTGATGGCGCAGCATGTCTTCAAGTTGCGCTACCTGCTTGCTGACGGCGCTCTGGGTCAGGTGCAGTTCTTCGGCGGCACGGGTAAAGCTCAAATGACGGGCTGCAGCTTCAAAGCACTGCAGGGCGGTCATGGAAGGCACCAGGCGTTTGGACATAGTGGTCTCTGCGGCTCAAATCATTACCTGACGGAATGATATGCGGAATAAAGGTCGTTTGTTGTACCTATGTGATCGGATTAATACTGATCCACATCATTTTTCCACCCCATCACCCGATGTAGGAGAAACACAATGGTTGCTGGATTGCTCGAGCGCCTTGGCGTTGCCGCCGAGGCTTACACCCAGGGCGACTACCCTGTTCACACGCCGATCGACGGCAGCCAGATCGCCTCGGTGAAACTGCTTGGCAAGGCCGAGACCATCGCCCGCATCGATCAGGCCCAGAGCGCCTTCGAGGCCTGGCGCACTGTGCCAGCCCCGCGCCGTGGTGAACTGGTGCGCCTGTTTGGCGAAGTGCTGCGTGAGCACAAGGCCGACCTTGGCGAGCTGGTCTCGATCGAAGCCGGCAAGATCACCCAGGAAGGCCTGGGCGAAGTGCAGGAAATGATCGACATCTGCGACTTCGCCGTGGGCCTGTCGCGCCAGCTGTACGGCCTGACCATCGCCTCCGAGCGCCCGGGCCACCACATGCGTGAAACCTGGCACCCGCTGGGCGTGGTTGGCGTCATCAGCGCCTTCAACTTCCCGGTTGCCGTATGGGCCTGGAACACCGCCCTGGCCTTGGTGGCCGGTAACTCGGTGGTGTGGAAACCGTCTGAAAAGACCCCGCTGACTGCTCTGGCTTGCCAGGCGCTGTTCGACAAAGCCCTGAAAGCCTTCGGCGATGCCCCGGCTGGCCTGGCACAACTGGTGATCGGCGGCCGTGAAGCTGGCGAAGCCATGGTCGATGACCCGCGCGTACCGCTGGTCAGCGCCACCGGCAGCACCCGCATGGGGCGCGAAGTCGGCCCACGTGTAGCTGCCCGATTCGGCCGTAGCATCCTCGAGCTGGGTGGCAACAACGCCATGATCCTGGCGCCGAGCGCCGACCTGGACCTGGCCGTGCGGGGCATCCTGTTCTCGGCGGTGGGCACCGCCGGCCAGCGTTGCACCACCCTGCGCCGCCTGATCGTGCACCGCTCGATCAAGGACGAAGTGGTTGCCCGCGTCAAAGCCGCCTACGGCAAAGTGCGTATTGGCGACCCACGCAAAGACAACCTGGTGGGCCCGCTGATCGACAAGCTGTCGTTCGACGCCATGCAGGGTGCGCTGGCCAAGGCCCGCGACGAAGGTGGCCAGGTGTTTGGTGGCGAGCGTCAGCTGGCCGACCAGTACCCGAACGCCTACTACGTATCGCCTGCCATCGCCGAAATGCCGGCGCAGAGCGACGTGGTGCGCCACGAAACGTTCGCCCCGATTCTTTACGTGCTGGCTTACGACGACTTCGAAGAGGCCCTGCGCCTGAACAACGAAGTGCCACAAGGCCTGTCGTCGTGCATCTTCACGACCGACATCCGTGAGGCGGAGCGCTTCCAGAGTGCTTCGGGCAGCGACTGTGGTATCGCCAACGTCAACATCGGCACCAGCGGTGCCGAGATCGGCGGTGCGTTTGGTGGCGAGAAGGAAACCGGCGGTGGTCGTGAGTCGGGTTCGGATGCGTGGAAAGGCTACATGCGTCGCCAGACCAACACCGTGAACTACTCGCGCGAGCTGCCGCTGGCGCAGGGTATCGTGTTCGACTGATCCATGCTGCAAGGCCGGGGGCATAGCCCCCGGTTCGCGGGGCAAGCCCGCTCCCACAGGGATCGTGCAGGTGGCACTGATCATTGTGGGAGCGGGCTTGTCCCGCGAATGGGCGGCAGCGCCGCCCCAACGCTATAAGAACAACACTGCTGGAGCCGGGCCATGTCCGAACTGCGTCAACAATGCTTGTGGGAACACGTCAGCAAACCGACCGTTGCCGCCCAGGCCCTGGCCGGTGAGCACAAGGCTGATGTCTGCGTGATCGGCGGCGGCATTACCGGCCTGTCGGCGGCCATCCATCTGCTCGAACAGGGCAAGTCGGTGATCCTGCTGGAGGCCTGGAAGATTGGCCACGGTGGTTCCGGGCGCAACGTCGGCCTGGTCAACGCCGGCACCTGGATCCGCCCCGACGACGTCGAGGCCACCCTCGGCCAGAAGCAGGGCAGCCGCCTGAACAAGGTGCTCGGCGAAGCCCCTGGCGAAGTGTTCGCCATGATCGAGCGTCTGGGCATCGACTGTCAGGCCCAGCACAAAGGCACGCTGCACATGGCGCACAACGCCACCGGCATTGCCGACCTCGAAGCCCGCCACGAACAATGGCGCCGCCGCGGTGCCGACGTGGAGCTGCTGACCGGCGCCCAATGCCAGGAATACTGCGGTACCAACAAGATTTCCGCCGCGCTGCTCGACCGCCGCGCCGGCACCATCAACCCCATGGGTTACACCCAGGGCCTGGCGGCTGCCGTGGCGCGCCTGGGTGGCAAGCTGTTCCAGCAGTCTTCGGTTGAAGGCCTGGAGCGTGATGGCGATGGCTGGCGGGTGAAGACTGCGCGTGGCTCGGTGCGCGCCGACAAGGTTGTGATTTCCACGGGCGCCTACACCGAAGGCGACTGGAGCAACCTGCAAAAGCAGTTCTTCCGCGGTTACTACTATCAGGTGGCGTCCAAGCCGCTGCAGGGCGCCGCAGCCGATAAAGTGCTGCCACACGGCCAAGGCTCGTGGGACACCCGTACCGTGCTCAGCAGCATCCGCCGCGACGATCAGGGCCGCCTGCTGCTCGGCAGCCTGGGCCGGGTCGACAACAAGCCGTCGTGGTTTGTGCGCAGCTGGGCGGACCGTATCCAGAGCCACTACTACCCGGAGCTGGGCAAGGTCGAGTGGGAAATGCACTGGACCGGCTGTATCGACTTTACCCCCGACCACCTGATGCGCCTGTTCGAGCCTGCGCCGGGGTTGGTGGCGGTTACGGGTTACAACGGGCGGGGCAACACCACAGGTACCGTGATCGGCCGTGCCTTTGCCGAGTTTCTGCTCAAGGGTGACGCGGACAGCCTGCCGATTCCGTTCTCGCCGATGAGCGGCGTGAGTGCGCCTTCGCTGCGGACTGCGTTCTACGAATCCGGCTTCTCGCTGTACCACGCGGGGCAGTGCCTGAGGGTTGTGTTGTAACAACTGGCCCCTTCGCGGGTAAACCCGCTCCCACAGGGACCGCGCAGCATTCCGGAATTGCGCGGGCACTGTGGGAGCGGGCATGCCCGCGAAGAGGCCGGCGCAGGCTTACTTGTGCAGCCAGCTGAGGAAGCCGCCTTTCTTGATCAGGGCCGGCTTCTGCAGCAACAACGATTCCCGGCTCTGCCGCCGGAACCGCTGCAACTTGCTCAACGCCGTCTGCACTTCGCCACGCTGCTGCAAACAGCTCTTCACCTGTTCCTTTTCGATGCGGTACAGCACGCAACTGGTCAGCGTGCGGAACTCGGCGAACGAGTCATCCTCATCAATGATGCCCTCGATTCCCAGCACCTCTCCCGGCCCCATGCGCCCGGCTTCGATCCGCTTGTCGCCCTCGCGCACCGACGCCGAAACCACACCGCTGCCAATCACCAGCAAATGCTCGGAAAGCTCGCCAACCCCCAGTATCACCTGGTCCGCCAGGTACTCCACCGCCGTCATGCGCTGGCTCAGCGCGTCGCGCTCCTCATCGCTTAGCGAGCGGAACACCCGCACTTCGTCCAGCACCTCGCGCTGGCGGCTGCGCGGCGGCAGGGCCAGGTCCACGTTCCACATCACCCCGCTGGCCTCCAGGTGCCGGTGGGCAAGGTCGAACAGCTGATTGCGTGCGTCGCCCTTGGTGCCCGCGTCGGCCACGAAGCCGCTGGCCTCGTACTCCACGGACTCCAGCGTCGAGGCCTTCACCGTCACCTTCGGCTTTGGGGTCGCAAGAATGGCACTGACGCCCTGCAGGGCCTTTTCCAGCGCATCGAATACCCGCTTGGGCCGCACCTTGGCCGGCACCACCACGCTGATCGACACCCCATGCACATCGGCCGGGCGGCTGTGGTTGAGCAGCCGCGCCTTGGCCGCGACCGAGTTGGGGATCACCGCCAGGCTGCCGCTGCCGGTCAGCAAGCGCGTGGCGCGCCAGTCGATGTCCAGCACCTTGCCTTCGGTACCGTCGATGGAGATTGAATCGCCAATCTGATAGGGCCGCGTGGTGTTCAGCACGATGCCGCTGAATACGTCGGCCAGGGTGCTCTGCAGCGCCAGACCGATGACGATGGCCATCACCCCGGACGTGGCCAGCAAGCCCTTCACCGGCAGCTGCATCACATAGCCCGCGGCAGCCACGACGGCGGCCAGAAAGATCAAAGCCCCCAGCACATCCTGCAGCAACCGGCCGCCATGGCTGCCACGGGCGACCAGCAGCTGGCCGAACACCACCGTGACCGTGCGCGCACCAAACAGCCACCAGCCGATGGCCAGTACCGTGGCCATGAGGTTGCGCGAGACATCGTCGGGCCAGGGTGGCGGTTGCAGCGGGCTCATGCCGGCAGCCACCAGCACCGAGCTGAATAGCAGGAATATCACCAGCCGCGTGCCAATGCGCCAGGCACGGCGCTGCATGGGGATGACTTGCCAGAGCATGAGGTCGAGCAAGATCAGGGCAGTACCGAGCAACAACGGGAAGGACTGGATGAACGCCAGCATGGTGGTCTCGGGGGTGAGGGTAGGGCTGTGGGTAGTAATAGAGCAGGTTGCTGCTGCAGGCAATGGGGCCTGCACCGGCCTCTTCGCGGGTAAACCCGCTCCCACAGGGACTGCGCATGACTTGCAGGATGCGCGATCCCTGTGGGAGCGGGTTTACCCGCGAAGAGGCCAGCAAATAAAACGCCAATCTATCGTTCATAAAACAGAACGCTAAAGCCAAAAAACACTATCTACCGCTCCAAAGGTGATGGTTTTAATCTTCTCCCATCAACGCGAAACACCCAACTTACTGAAAACAGAAACCCTTAGGAGCAACGACCATGACCAACTTCAAATACAACCGCCTGAACAAAGACGACGCCGCCGTACTGCTGGTCGATCACCAGGCTGGCCTGCTGTCCCTGGTCCGTGACATCGAACCAGACGCGTTCAAGAACAATGTGCTGGCGCTGGCTGACCTGGCCAAGTTCTTCAACCTGCCGACCATCCTCACCACCAGCTTCGAGCAAGGCCCCAACGGCCCGCTGGTGCCAGAGCTGAAAGCCCTGTTCCCGGACGCCCCGTACATCGCCCGCCCAGGCCAGATCAACGCCTGGGACAACGAAGATTTCGTCAGGGCGGTAAAGGCCACCGGTAAGAAGCAGCTGATCATCGCCGGCGTCGTGACAGAAGTGTGTGTGGCTTTCCCGGCCCTGGCGGCCCTGGAAGAAGAGTTCGATGTGTTCGTGGTGACCGACGCCTCCGGCACCTTCAACGCCATGACCCGCGACGCCGCCCACAACCGCATGAGCCAGGCCGGTGCGCAACTGATGACCTGGTTCGGCGTGGCGTGTGAGCTGCACCGCGACTGGCGCAACGACGTCGAAGGCCTGGCCGCGCTGTGCTCCAACCACATCCCGGACTACCGCAACCTGATGACCAGCT
This sequence comes from Pseudomonas sp. GW460-LB5, assembly GCF_059423245.1. Lineage (NCBI taxonomy): Bacteria > Pseudomonadati > Pseudomonadota > Gammaproteobacteria > Pseudomonadales > Pseudomonadaceae > Pseudomonas > Pseudomonas sp. GW460-LB5. The sequence continues at coordinate 115,113 of NZ_JBWKXT010000013.1, read as the reverse complement.
ACAACGCCTTCAACGCCGGCAAGTAAGCCGACCGCCCCGGGCACCGCCAGTCGGTGCCCGCCAAGGGCAGCACACCCATCCAATCCACCGCCCGTTCGCCGTTGCACAGTGAATGCGGGCACGCTCATCTCAAGGAACGCCGATGAACACCGCACTCCAACACAACCGCGAAGTGGTGACCGTATGCCTGCAACACCAGGTTCTCGCTAGCCCGACGAACTCCACGCCGGCCCAACCGCCACGCTGGAAGCAGGCGTTGCTGACCTACCTGGTGATCTGCCCCATGACCATGATCATTCCGCAGCTGCTAGCGCCGCTGTTCGCACGCTTCCCGCAGCTGGGCGGCCCGATCACCGGCAACCTGATCGTCAACCTGTTCGTCATCCTGCCCGTGGTGTTCTACATCATGCCTTGGGTAACCCGCCGCTGCGCCAACTGGCTGCGCGGGCAGCAAAAGGTTTGAACACGGCTAACCTTCTTCAACCCACCGCACATCCAGCCAAGCCCTGACCTTGCGTCAACCGGCATGCTTCGCAGTCGCCCTGCCGGCCCCAGTCGGAGAAGCCTATGTCCCAGGACCGCAACGACAAGACCCGTCGCCAGTTCCTCGCTACCAGCACCGTGCTCGGTGCGGCCGGCGCGCTCTGGTCCGCATTGCCCTTCGCCGGCCAGGCCGGTTCCGCTCACGCATCCATCCAAGGAGGTTCCATGACCGCTGACCTGATTCTGTTCAATGGCAAACTGCACACCGTTGACCGCGAAAAACCTACCGCGACTGCTGTCGCGATCAAGGATGGGCGCTTCATCGCCGTGGGCAACGATGCCGCGGCCATGGCCCACAAGGGCACTACCACGCAGATCATCGACCTCAAGCAGCGCACGGTCATACCCGGCCTGAACGACTCGCACCTGCACCTGATCCGCGGTGGCCTGAACTACAACCTGGAGCTGCGCTGGGAAGGCGTGCCGTCGGTGGCCGATGCCCTGCGCATGCTCAAGGACCAGGCTGCGCGCACGCCCACCCCGCAGTGGGTACGCGTGGTGGGCGGCTGGAACGAATTCCAGTTTGCCGAAAAACGCATGCCCACCCTTGAGGAGATCAACCAGGCTGCGCCCGACACCCCGGTGTTCCTGTTGCACCTGTATGACCGCGCGCTGCTCAACCGCGCTGCGCTCAAGGCGGTCGGCTACGACAAGGCCACCCCGAACCCGCCGGGTGGCGAAATCCAGCGCGACAAGTTCGGCAACCCGACCGGCATGCTGATCGCCCGCCCGAACGCGATGATTCTCTACGCTACCTTGGCCAAAGGGCCGAAGCTGCCACTGGAGTATCAGGTCAATTCGACCCGCCAGTTCATGCGTGAACTGAACCGCCTGGGCCTGACCAGTGCCATTGACGCCGGCGGCGGCTACCAGAACTTCCCCGACGACTATTCGGTTATCCAGGAGCTGGCCGACAATAACCAGCTGACCGTGCGCATCGCCTATAACCTGTTTACCCAGAAGCCCAAGGAAGAGCTGGACGACTTCAAGAAGTGGACCTCCAGCGTCAAGCTGCACAGCGGCACCGACTTCCTGCGCCATAACGGCGCCGGCGAAATGCTGGTGTTCTCCGCCGCCGACTTCGAGGACTTCCTCGAGCCACGCCCGGACCTGCCACAGACCATGGAAGAGGAGCTGGAACCGGTGGTGCGGCACTTGGTCGAGCAGCGCTGGCCGTTCCGCCTGCACGCCACCTACAACGAATCGATCACGCGCATGCTCGACGTGTTCGAGAAGGTCAACCGCGACATCCCGTTCAACGGCCTGCCGTGGTTCTTCGACCACGCCGAAACCATCACCCCACAGAACATCGAGCGCGTGCGCGCCTTGGGCGGTGGTATCGCCGTCCAGGACCGCATGGCCTTCCAGGGTGAGTACTTCGTCGACCGCTACGGCGCCAAGGCTGCCGAGCAGACCCCGCCCATCAAGCGCATGCTCGACATGGGCGTGCCTGTGGGGGCCGGCACCGATGCCACCCGCGTGTCCAGCTACAACCCGTGGACCTCGCTGTACTGGCTGGTCAGCGGCAAGACCGTCGGCGGCATGGAGTTGTACCCGGAAGGCCTGGACCGCGACACCGCACTGCAACTGTTCACCCAAGGCAGCGCGTGGTTCTCCAGCGAGCAGGGCAAGAAGGGCCAGATCAAGGTGGGCCAGCTGGCCGACCTGGCGGCGCTGTCGCTGGACTTTTTCAGTGTTGAGGAAGAGGCGATCAAGGGCATCGAGTCGGTGCTGACCATCGTCGATGGCAAGGTGGTGTACGGCGCTGGCGAGTTCGACAAGCTTGGCCCTGCGCAGGTGCCGGTACTGCCGGAGTGGTCGCCGGTGGCCAAGGTGCCGGGGCACTGGCGCGTGGGTACGCCATCTTTGGTAGCCGCCGTGCACCAGTGCAGCGGGCCATGCGGGGTGCATGCGCACAGCCATGAGAAGGCACGGCATTCGAGTGTCCCGGTGAGTGACTTCCAGGGCTTCTGGGGTTCGCTGGGTTGTTCCTGCTTTGCTTTCTGAGCTGCTTTGCCTGGATAAATGACGGCCGCTTCGCCGGACTAGGCCGCTCCCACAGGTTCACCACCCATCCCGAGGGCAGTGGGGTAACTTGTGGGAGCGGGCTTGTCCCGCGAAAGGGCCGTGACTGACAGCCACCGACTCACGCCATGTCGCTGATCGCAAATTCCTCAGCCAGATGATCGATCAGCGCGCGCACCGACGGCAATAACCCCCGCCGCGACGGGAAGATCGCATGCACGATGCCGCATCGCGGGTGCCACTCAGGCAGCAATTCCACCAAGCGCCCCGAAGCCAGGTCCTCGCGAACCGCCACCCTCGGCAAGTGCGCGATCCCCACCCCGGCCACCACGAAATGGCGCAGTGCAAACAGGTCATCGGTCACCATGCGCGGTGTGTGCGGGATGACGATGCTGCGGCTGTTGTCCTCACCCTGGAACAGTTCCCACTGGTACTCGCGCTGGGCACTGCCCCAATGCACGCTGGGTAGCGTGCCCAGCAGCTGCGGGTCAAACCCTTTGGGCAGTTGCGCCAGGTAGTGCGGCTGGCCGACCAGGCACTGGGTGCTGTTGCTCAGCACCTTCATCACCATGTCGGTGTTCTCCAGCGGCGGAAAGCGCACGCGCAGGGCGATATCGAAGCCCTCGTGCAGCAGGTCGACACGGCGGTTGGTACTTTCGATGAACAACTCCACCTGCGGGTACTTGAGCATGTAGCGGGTCAGCATCGGCCCGACCCAGGAGTTGAGCAGGGTGGTCGGGCAACTGATGCGCACCAGCCCGCGCGGCTCGCTGCGGTTGCGTTCGATGATTTCCGCCGCGCCCTCGGCCTCCACGCGCATGGCCAGGCAACGGTTGTAGTAGGCCTGGCCGATCTCGGTCAGCGAGCAGTGCCGGCTGGTGCGGTGCAGCAGCCGCACGCCCAGGCGGTCTTCAAGGTCGGCGATGCGCCGGCTGAGTTTCGACTTGGGCATGTCCAGCGCCCGCCCGGCCGGGGCGAAGCCGCCGTGCTCCACGACTTGGGTGAAGTAGTAGAGGGAGTTGAGGTCTTCCAATGATCGTTCTCCAAACGGAACGCTAAGGGCGGTTTTCGCAGTCTAGTGCAGCAAAGGTGATGATTTTAATCTGTGCCCATCAACGCGAAACACCCCGGATTGCTGAAAGATTCATAACCCTTCAGGCCGGTGCGCAGCTGATGACTTGGTTCGGCGTGGCCTGCGAGCTGCACCGCGACTGGCGCAACGATGTCGAAGGGCTGGCTGCGCTGTGCTCCAACCACATTCCGGATTATCGCAATTTGATGACCAGCTATAACGCGCTGACTGCGGGTAAGTAAGCAAACCAGTAGCAGTACGCACAAAGGCCGGCTCCCTCTGCAGGGAGCCGGCTTTTTTTGTTTGCTGTACCGGCCTCTTCGCGGGCACGCCCGCTCCCACAGGTACTGCACAGTTTCAGAACCAGTGGTGATCCTGTGGGAGCGGGTTCACCCGCGAAGAGGGCGGTACAGGCAGCATCAATTCATGGACTGTGGCTCAATCCCTTTCCGCAACGACTCAAGCAACCTTCTGCCGTTTCGAGCGCATTCAGGTTGCTCCGGAACAGGCTTTTGCCTGTGTCATCTGTTCACGCAGGAGGGGGTGGGCACGACGTGGCCCCACGCTATAAACCTTTCTCGGAAATCTCCTACATGAAAGAGCGGAAGGCATAACGGCGCTAAACGGGCACGCCGAGAGCAAACTGAGCACCCGGAAATTTTTCAAGGAGTGACTCCATGCGCAGCGCCAACGCTAGCTTGAAAAGTGTAAGGCATGACCTTACACTCAACCATCGGTGATAAGAAGTTTCAGGCACAAAGGCCTGAGGCTGCTCCATCAGCATCGTGACACGTCTGGAGTGCGTGCAGATCATGTGAATCGCTTGCGGCGTTTACTGGCTTCTCTTGAAGTTGCACAAACCGCAGCAGACATGAACCGGCCGGGTTACCGTCTTCATCCTCTGCACGGAAAGCTGGAAAGCTATTGGGCAGTAAATGTCTCGGGTAACTGGCGAGTGGTGTTCCGCTTCGTGGGTACCGATGTGGAGCTTGTTGACTATCTGGATTATCACTAGGAGGCTTGAGTCATGCCTATGTTCGATCCTCCCCATCCTGGGGAGTCTTTGCGAGAAGATGTGTTGCCCGCAATTGGCATGAACGTTTCTGAGTTAGCTCGCCACCTCGGCTATTCGCGGGGGCAGTTGTCCACGGTACTCAATGGGCGCGCCGCCATTTCTGCCGATCTTGCTTATCGGCTTGAGCTGGCAGGCCTTGGGCCTGCCCGGCAATACCTTGCCGAACAGGCAGCTTACGATCTTTGGCAAGCCGCTCAGCGTGAGCATCCTCAAATAGAGCGGTTGGTGTTCGCCTGACTACTCAAACCGCATCCGAATCAAACAACCGCTCCAGCTCCACCCGCGCCTCCTTGGCCGTCTGCATCACCTTGGCCCGGTCATCGCGTACCTGCCCCTGGGCCACCAGCACTTCTTCGTCATGCTGGGTAAACCGTGCGATACGGTCCGCCGCCTGTTCATCGCTCAAGCCCAACCCCACCAGCGCGCGGCGGGTCATTTCCAGGCTGGAGTAGAACGTCTCGCGAATCGGCTCGGCGCCTGCATCCACCAACTTGTGCACATGCTGGCGGTTACGTGCCCGGGCCAGCACCTTCAGGTGCGGGTACAGGCGTTTCACCCGTTCAGCGGTATGAATGGCGGCTTCTGGGTCATCGATGGTGATGATGAAGTACTCCGCTTCACCCACCTTGGCGGCGTGCAGCACCTCGGGGCGCAGCGGGTCGCCGTAGAACACCGGCACCTGTTCGAACATGCGGGTCATCTCGATGGCGTCCACCGAGGTTTCCAGGGCAATGAACGGGATCTTCTGCGCCCGCAGGATGCGCGCGACGATCTGGCCCATGCGGCCCATGCCGACGATCACCACCCGCGGCGTATCCGTCTGGATCTGCTTGTACTGCTCGGGCACTTCACGCGCCGGTTGCGGGCGTTTGAGGGCGCGGGCGCAGCCCAGCATCAGCAGCGGGGTGATGGCCATCGACAGGGTAATGGTCATCAGCAGCAGGTCGTAGGTCTGGGTGTCGAACAGGCCTTGGTCCTTGCCCAGCTTGAAGACCACGAAGGCGAACTCGCCACCGGCCGCCAGTACCATGCCCAGGCGCAGGGCGCTGGCGCTGTTCAGGCCACCGACCAGGCGCCCGACGCCGATCAGCAGCACCAGCTTTACTGCTACCAGCAGCAGGGTCAGGCCCAGCACCACCAGCGGCATATCCAGCAGCAGGCGAAGGTTGGCGCCCATGCCCACGCTGATGAAAAACAAACCCAGCAGCAGGCCCTTGAACGGCTCGATCTGCGATTCCAGCTCGTGGCGGTATTCCGAGTCGGCCAGCAGCAGGCCGGCGAGGAAGGCGCCCAGGGCCATGGATATACCCGCTTCTTCCATCAGCCAGGCGGTGCCGATCACTACCAGCAGTGCGGTGGCAGTAGACACTTCCGGCAGGCCGGTGCGGGCCACGGTGCGGAACACCGGGCGCAACAGATAGCGACCACCGATGATCACCACGGCGATGCTGGCGAATACCTTCAGGCCGTGTTGCAGGCTATCGCCGTGGCTGGCGTCCGGGCCACTGGCGGCCAGTAGCGGTACCAGGGCAATCAGCGGGATCGCAGCGATGTCCTGAAACAGCAGGATGGCGAACGCCAGGCGGCCGTGCGGGGCGTTGAGCTGCTTGCTCTCGGCCAGGCTTTGCAGGCCAAGGGCGGTGGACGACAGCGCCAGGCCCAGGCCGAGGACGATGGCTGCCGGCAGCGTCTGGCTGAAGCCGAACAGGGCAATGGCACCGAGCAGCGCGCCGGTCAGCAGCACCTGCGCGGTACCCACGCCGAACACCGACTTGCGCATCAGCCACAGGCGCTTGGGCGACAGCTCCAGGCCAATGATGAACAGCAGCAGGACCACGCCCAGCTCGGAAATGTGCGCCACGCTTTCGGTGTCGCGGATCAGGCCAAGTGCCTGCGGGCCGATGGCTACACCGGCCAGCAGGTAGCCGAGCACGGCACCCAGTTGCAGGCGCTTGGCCAGGGGGACGGCGACGACGGCCGCGAGCAGAAAGATCACCGCGGTTTGCAGAAGGCTGCCTTCGTGTGGCATTGGCTCTTACTCCATGAGCTGCCGGGGCAGCATTTGAACAGTTTGGCCGACGATTTTGAGGGGTGGAGGGGGGGCAGACAATCAGCTGTCCGGGAGAAACATTGTCCCGTAAAGAAGGACAGTTGCCGCAGGGCGCTGTCAAATGCAGGTTCTGCTGCTGGGGCTGAAATTTCCAGGGCCGCTTTGCAGCCACGGCAATTTAACTGCTCCCCGGCCGGTACTGCAGGGCCTCGGCCAGATGTGGCCGGCCGATTGCCTCACAACCATCGAGGTCCGCCAGTGTCCGCGCCACTTTCAACAACCGGTGCGCTGCCCGCAACGACAAGGTCAACCGTTCGCAGGCCCCTTCCAGCCAAGCTTGGTCCGCCGCCGTCAATCCGCAATGGCGACGCAACCCGTCGAGGTCGAGAAACGCATTCACGCACCCTTGGCGGCGCTGCTGTACCTCCCGCGCCTTCGCTACCCTGGCTGCCACATCGGCACTGGCTTCACCACAGGGCTGATTGTTCAGCGTGGTGCTTTCGCGAGCCACGGTCAGGTGCAGGTCGATGCGGTCCAGCAGCGGCCCTGATAGCTTGTTGCGGTACCGCGCGATCTGCTCGGTGCTGCAGCGGCAGCGGCCAGTAGGGTCGCCCAGGTAGCCGCAAGGGCATGGGTTCATCGCCGCCACCAGCTGAAAGCGCGCCGGAAAGCGCACTTTGTCGCGTGCCCGGGCAATCACGATCTCGCCCGACTCCAGCGGCTCGCGCAGCACCTCCAGCACACGCCGTTCGAACTCTGGCAGTTCATCGAGAAACAGCACGCCATGGTGGGCGAGGGTGATTTCGCCCGGTTGCGGCCGGCTGCTGCCTCCAACCAGTGCCGGGCCGGATGCGGAGTGGTGGGGATGGCGAAACGGTCGCTGCGGCCAACTGCTCAGCGGTGTATGCCCGCTGACCGACTGAATGGCAGCCACCTCGAGCGCCTCGTGCTCGTCCAGCGGTGGCAGCAGCCCCGGCAGGCGGCTGGCGAGCAAGGTCTTGCCGGTGCCGGGTGGCCCGGTGAACAGCAGGTTGTGCGCCCCAGCCGCCGCCAGCATCAACGCGCGCTTGGCCGCCAGTTGGCCCTGCACCTCGCTCAGGTCAGGGTAGGGACGTTGATTCAGGATCAAGCCATTGGCCGCGTACGGCGGCAATGGCACCTGGCCGTTCAGGTGGGCGACCAACTCCAGCAGGTGGCCCACCGCATACACCACCAGCCCGCCTGCCAGGCTGGCTTCCTCGGCATTTTCCCGTGGCACCACCAGCGCCCGGCCTGCTTCGCGTGCCGCCAGGGCCGCAGGTAGCACGCCCTGGACAGGGCGCAATTTCCCCGAAAGCGCCAGTTCGCCCAGGCATTCCATATCGGCCAGGGTGGCAGTCGGCACCTGGCCATCTGCGGCGAGGATACCCAGGGCAATGGCCAAGTCATAGCGCCCGCCATCCTTGGGCAGGTCGGCGGGGGCGAGGTTCTGGGTAATGCGCCGCTGCGGGTAGCTAAGCCCGGAGTTGACGATGGCGCTGCGTACCCGGTCCTTGCTTTCCTTGACCGTGGTTTCTGGCAGGCCGACCAGAGTGAGATGGGGCAGGCCGTTGGCCAGGTGGGTTTCGACGCTGACCGCGGGTGCCTGCACACCCACCTGGGCGCGGCTGTGGACGAGGGCTAGTGACATGGACGCTCCGTTGTCGCTGAAAAGCCGCTTCCTGCGGCTGGGTCAAGGATAGCGATGGTGGCCACGACAGGCGCAACAAGTGTGCGTCGTGGTTTTGCAGAGCAGGTTTTTTCCCTGTGTTTTCTTTAAAATCGGCAAAAAATGGATCCAATAATCTTTGCGCAGGTGGGTGGTATGGCTTAGTGTTGTTGGGCAAATGCCGTTGCCATGGGATGGCACAGCGTCTTCTTTCAAATGGACTTGAGGTATTGCGCCGTGCAAACGCTCGCCCAAACGCGCCAGGTGATTCGCGAACTGGTGCAGGCCAATTCATTCATTGAACTCACCCGGTGTTTCGACAGCCTTGAGGCGCAATGGCGCCAAGCCGCGCCCGGCGAGTTCCCGGCCTACCTGGCGGCCATCGAAGGGCACATGCTGGTGGACCTGGAAAACCAGGGTGACAGGGCCCTGAGCCAAGTGCTCAAAGCCTGGATTGATGCCTGCCCCAAGGCTTACCACCCGCAAGTGGTAATGGGCATGCACTGTTTCCACCGGGCCTGCCAGGTGCAGGATGGTGGCCAACGCAACGCTGCCCGCTTGCTGGCCGTCGAGCAAATTTGTGAAACCGCGACCGCGCACCTGTTGCGTGCAATGGACCGCTCTGCACAACCCGTGGCAGCGGCCATTGGCATGCTGCGTGTCAGTGCGCAACTGCGCGAACCTGGCTGGTTGATCGAACTGTTTCAGGGGCAGCCTGCGCGGTACAGGCCCAGTGCCCATGCCGATGTGGAAGCGCAGGAAGCCGCAGCACCCTTACTCGTGAAGTACGGGCTGTTGCCCTTGGCCGAGCTGCCCCAAGCATTACCGGCGTGCCTGAGCAGGCGGGCCGATCACGAAAACGAAGCACCACGCTATTACTGGTTGCGCCATGCGCTGGTGGCCCGCCCTGGTTGTTTCGAAGCGATCCAGGCGCTGGCCGTTTACCTGTTGCCCCGTTGGGGTGCCAGTTTTGATGCGCTGGACCTGTTGGCCAATGGGCCGTTGTGCGATGGGTGGGACGAAGCGCTGCGCAATGCGTTGCGCTGGATGGCCGTCGAAGAACGGCTGAAGCTGCCACATGCCGAGCAGTTGCAGGCCGTCGCGGATTGGCAGCAACTGTTCGATAGCTGGCTGCAACGCCCGCTAAGGCCCAGGGAAAGCGCCGTCGTGCTGGCCTGGCGAGGCGCGCTGCGCAGCAGTGCCTTGCAAGACCATGCAGGCGGTATGCGTGATTTCGCCGCGAGCTTGGCATGCAACGCCAGTCATGGCGCCATCCCTGCGATGGGCGAGCCATTTCGCTGTTTTGTCGGGCTGATACTGAGTGATGGCATGGCAGATGAGCATCAGCTGTTGCGCACCGCCATCGAGCGCCTGTGTGAAGGCCGCTCGCATGCTGGCGCTTGTGCAATGCGCGCTGCCGGGCATCGCTTCGGCCTGTGGGGGCTGTCGCGTTCGGCCGAGCAGGCAAGGCTCTGGTCACAGGTGGCGGTGACCCGCCAGCGCGCGGGCCATGCGCCAGGCTTCGATGTGCTCGCTGTGGCGCGGCTGCTGTGGGCTGCCAACCGGCACGAGGTGGCTTGTTACCTGTACGAGCGCTTTGCGGAGCTGAGCTTGCCGGGTGCTGCCCTTGGCCTGTACGAGCTGCACAGCGGCGGCCTGGGCAACACCCCGGCGCACTATCTGGACGACGAGACGGCTGAGTATTGGCTGCAGCGTGCGGTAGAGGCGGGCAGCAGGCAGGCCAAGTACAACCTCGCCTGCCTGCGTATGGAGGGTGATGAGGACCTGAGTGAGCGAAGTGCCATGCTGGCTGTCAGGCGCCTGCTGGTCGATGCGCTGGGTAATCCGCACACCAATGCGCGTGCGCGCTTGCACCTGGGTATCCTGTTGCGCCAGTTTGGCGAAGTCCAGGAACGGGCCGAGGCCGTCGCCTACCTGTCGAGCCTGGTCGAGCACCCGGACCCGTGGGTTGCCGGACGGGCCAGCGCCGAACTGGGGCTGGCCTGGATGCAGGGGCGCGGCACTCGCAAGCAGAGCCGTTTTGCCGCCATCGAATGGGCCAACCGTGCGGTTGCCTTGCAGCCTGGGGATTCAGCCATCGAAAACATCCAGGCCGAGATCCTCAACTCGCACAACCGGGTGAAGACCCTGGTTACCCAGTGTGGTGCGACCCTGTTTCGCGGCACCTTGCACGCCAGCGAGTTGCCGCCGAAACAGGCAGTATCCGAGCCGGGCCGGCTACGGGCGTCGGCCTGATAGCCTCAGGGCTTGGCGCCGAGGATGATGTGCGAGGCCTTGATCAGCGCAGTGGCCTTCACACCCGGTGCCAGGCCCAGCTCCTGCACGGCTTCGCGGGTCACGATGGCAAACACCTCGGTGCCGCCGGCCAGCTTCAGCACCACTTCGGCATTCACTGCACCATCACCCACCCGCACCACTTCGCCTTCCAGTGCGTTACGGGCCGATAGCTTGTAGCCGGCGGCGTCGGTCAGCAGTACCACCCACGGCGCCTTGACCAGCGCCACGGCGTCTTTGCCGACGTTGATGCTGAGGTTATGCAGGCTGGCCATGGTGACCACCGCTACCAGCTTTTCGCCGCCACCCAGGGTCAGCTCGACTTCGGCATTGACCGCGCCGGGCTGAACGTTGGTGACTTTGCCTTCAAAAACATTGCGTGCGCTGACTTTCATGGGGAACGCTCCGTGTAACAACCCGCGCCAGAGGGATTCAGGCGCGCACATAAACCCAGGCAGTCAGGCCCGATGCGAGCGTGACGGCGACGCGCTTGTAGTCGGCAACTTCATAGCGGTCCGCCGCCGCCAGCTCTTCTTCGCTGATCTGGAAGACCGTGCCGGCCACGCTGTCGTCGGCCTGGCTGCTGGGGGAAACGATGGGGTGATGGGACTTGCCGCTAGCCGCCAGCACAGCCGGGTCGGTGATCTCGACCCAGTCCTGTCGGTAGCCCGGCATGCGGTCGGCCTGGCCGCTCAGCTCACGGCCGAAGTTGGCCCGTTGCACGGCCTTGTCCTGCAGCGTGCCGTAGGAAAACAGCAGTACCGGGTATGCGCTGGAGGGCTGCATTCACTGATCCTGTGGGGTCGGGTTCAGCCGTGCTTCCAGCTCGGCTACTTGTTTTTCCAAAGCCTCCAGGCGAGCACGGGTGCGCGCCAGCACAACCATCTGGCTGTCGAATTCGTCACGGCTGACCAGGTCCAGCTTGCTGAAGGCACCTTGCATCAGCACCTTGAACTGGCTTTCCAGTTCTGCACGGGGCTGGGCGGTATCGCTGCTGAACAGGCGCGAGGCCTGGTCGCTCAGGGCATCGAGAAGGGCTTTGGGCGCAAGCATGGGGCAGTCCACTGAAACTTAGAATGGCCGGCAGTGTAGCACGCACAAACCGGACGTTTGGGTGCACGTTTTTCGCGCAATGCGCCCTGCCGGTGCGCACCGAAACTGTGCATGTTTCCCATGCTGGCGACTGGCCAATCCCGACCCTTTCGCATAACTCGCTGTTTTCCGGTGATTTGCCGGAACTGGCAAGGTTTCTGCAAAGACCTGTACGAGCCATGCACTGATGCAGTTCCTTGTGACCAAGCAGTGCGCACGCGGAGCCGGATGCCGACGACGCGTTACAAAGCCAACCGCTGCGCTTAGACTTGAGACGGGTTTGTTTTCCTGGGGCAAGTCCACCAAATCGGGAGAGAGTTTCATGAAGCTAGTCACAGCCATCATCAAGCCGTTCAAGCTGGACGACGTGCGCGAGTCGCTGTCGGAAATCGGCGTGCAGGGCATCACTGTTACTGAAGTCAAAGGCTTCGGCCGGCAGAAGGGCCACACCGAGCTGTATCGCGGTGCTGAATATGTGGTCGATTTTCTGCCCAAGGTGAAGATCGATGTTGCCATCGATGACAAGGACCTTGATCGGGTAATCGAAGCCATCACCAAGGCAGCCAACACCGGCAAGATCGGTGACGGCAAGATTTTCGTGGTGAATCTGGAGCAGGCGATCCGCATCCGTACCGGCGAAACCGATACCGACGCGATCTAAGCAGCAACAACGCCTCACCAAACCCAACGCCCCAGGAGAAAACAACATGACTCTGCGTAAGATCGCAGGGCTAGGAGCCCTATTGTCCCTCGTAATGCCCGGGCTTGCCTTGGCCGAGGAAGCCGCCCCAGCGCTGAACTCCGGTGACACCGCCTGGATGTTGACCGCAACGGCGCTGGTGCTGTTCATGACTATCCCGGGCCTGGCCCTGTTCTATGGCGGCATGGTGCGTTCCAAGAACGTGCTGTCGGTGATGATGCAATGCTTTGCAATCACCGGCCTGATGAGCATTCTCTGGGTCGTTTACGGCTACAGCATGGCCTTCGATACCACCGGTATGGAAAAGGGCGTGCTCAACTTCAACTCCTTCGTCGGCGGCTTCTCCAAGGCCTTCCTCAGCGGCGTCACGCCCGAGAACCTGACGTCGGCCACTGCACTCTTCCCTGAGGCGGTATTCATCACCTTCCAGATGACCTTCGCCATCATCACCCCGGCACTGATCGTGGGTGCTTTCGCCGAGCGCATGAAGTTCTCTGCGATGCTGGTGTTCATGGGCATCTGGTTCACCCTGGTGTATGCGCCGATCGCCCACATGGTGTGGAGCGGTGACGGTGCACTGATGTGGGACTGGGGCGTACTGGACTTCGCTGGCGGCACCGTGGTGCACATCAACGCCGGTATCGCAGGCCTGGTCTGCTGCCTGGTGCTGGGTAAGCGCAAGGGCTACCCGACCACCCCGATGGCCCCGCACAACCTGGGCTACACCCTGATGGGCGCGGCCATGCTGTGGATCGGCTGGTTCGGCTTCAACGCAGGCTCCGCCGCCGCCGCCAACGGCACCGCTGGCATGGCCATGCTGGTCACCCAGATCGCCACCGCTGCTGCTGCGCTGGGCTGGATGTTCGCCGAGTGGATTGGTCACGGTAAACCCAGCGCCCTGGGCATCGCTTCGGGTGTGGTTGCCGGCCTGGTTGCCATCACCCCGGCTGCAGGCACCGTGGGGCCGATGGGCGCCTTGGTGATCGGCCTGGCTTCGGGTGTGATCTGCTACTTCTGCGCCACCACCCTCAAGCGCAGGCTCGGCTATGACGATTCGCTGGATGCCTTCGGTGTACATGGTGTCGGCGGCATCATCGGGGCAATCCTTACCGGTGTGTTCGCAGCGCCGGCGCTGGGCGGCTTCGGCACCGTCACCGACATTGGCATGCAGGTCTGGATCCAGGCCAAAGGCGTGATCTTCACCGTGGTCTACACCGCCATCGTCACTTACGTGATCCTCAAGGTGCTGGATCTGGTAATGGGCCTGCGGGTCAACGAAGAAGAAGAGTCGGTCGGCCTCGACCTGGCTCAGCACAACGAACGCGGCTACAACCTGTAACTGCGACGCGGTAAAAACTTGCCCGGCTTGCCGGGCATTTTTTTGCCAGATTTTCAGCATTTCGCGCTTGGCAAACGGTTTATCCGGCACGTTCGCGACGTAGGTAAAAAACTTACAAGTCGCAGGGCGTTTATGGAGCTTTGCTTTTTCCACGGGCGCGCTAGAATGCGCGCCGAAGGGTGTTTGACGTGTAGTCCACACACTTCGCCAGCCTTTGCTAGGCTTGCCAATAGCGTGTGGCCAGCAGGGGCTAGATGGATTTGTCAGGTCCTGCCAGGAGCAGGGCCTGCTGGGTGCCGCCTCCCATCAGGAGCGCCGACCCAAGGGCAGTGGCCTAACCCACGGCCAGTTGAATTTTCACTGGTGGCTGCCGGTCTACGGCTGCACTGGTCTATAACTAACCTGCTTTCGCAAGTCATGAGGTAGAACATGAGCGACGACGATCTGGAAAACGACGACCTCGAAGTAGGCGATGAAGACGAGGTTGATGAAGGCCTCGAAGCGGCAGCTGACGATGTCGCCGAAGATGCGGGCGATGACGACAGCAGCCCGGCACCCGCTGCCAAGGGCAAGTCCAAGGCGGCTGTTTCGGTAGACGAACTGCCGAGCATGGAAGCCAAGCAGAAAGAGCGTGATGCACTGGCCAAGGCGATGGAAGAATTCCTTTCGCGCGGTGGCAAGGTGCAGGAAGTCGAGGCCAACGTGGTCGCCGACCCGCCCAAAAAGCCGGACAACAAGTACGGCAGCCGCCCTATCTGAGTGGCTGACCGCAAAAAAAGCCCGCCGTCGCTGCGGGCTTTTTTGTGGGCGTTTGCCGGTATATTTTCATTGCCAGTGAGATCGAGCGCAGCTCGCGATGCGCCGCGCGGGCGGCGCTCGATATACGCACCAACGCAAATTTCGAGGCGGTCTCTTGTCAGCCCCAGCGGGAAAGGACGTCGGGCAGCTGCGACAGGCGCTGGATTTCGGCATCCGGTGCCTGCTCACCCGTCCAGGCCTTGCCCTGGGGGTTGAACCAGACGGCCCGTAGCCCTGCTCGCTGGGCGCCTGCGATGTCATCGCCGGGGTGGTCGCCGATGTGAACGGCGGCGCTGGCATCCGCCTCGCCGCGGCGCAGGGCTTCCAGGAACGGTGCCGGGTCCGGCTTGCCAATGCCGAGGTCCTCGGCGCACAGGGCAAAGCGGAAGTAGTCCGCCAGCCCCAACCGGCTCACGTCGGCGTTGCCGTTGGTGACCACGCCCAGGATGTAATGGTGACGCAGGACCTCCAGTACCGGCTGCACCTCGGGGAAGATCTCCACTTGGTGGCGAGCATGCAGGAACACTTCAAAGCCTTCGTTGGCCAGCGCCTGCGCTTGCTTCTCGCTGTAGCCGACCTCTTCCAGGGCATGGAACAGCACCCGTCGGCGCAGGGCGCTGATGCGGTGCTTGAGGCCGGGGTCGGCCTGTACCAGCCGCTCGCGAATGGCAAACAGGTGCTCCACCGGCACCCCGCCCAGGATCGGGGCGTTGGCTTCGAGCCAGTCGCGCAGCACGACTTCTGCGCTGGCGATGACCGGCGCGGTGTCCCACAGGGTGTCGTCGAGGTCGAACGTGATCAGCTTGATGCTCATGAGTCTGTGCCTTTGCTGCGTTTGGCCCGAGGGTGGGCGCTGTCGTACACCGCGGCCAGGTGCTGGAAGTCCAGGTGGGTGTAGATCTGCGTGGTGCTGATGTCGGCATGGCCGAGCATTTCCTGCACCGCCCGCAGGTCCTGGGACGATTCCAGCACATGGCTGGCGAAGGAATGGCGAAGCATGTGTGGGTGCAGGTGCTGGCCCAGCTCGCGCTCACCCGCCTTCTGCACACGTTGCTGCACAGCCCGTGGAGTGATGCGGTTGCCCTGGCGGGTGATGAACACCGCGCGGTCACGCGGGTTGCCGATGCCGCGCAGGCGGTACCAGGCGTGCAGCGCCTCGCGGGCTTTGCGGCCAACGGGCAGCACGCGGGCTTTGCCACCCTTGCCCAGCACCTGCACCAGCCCGGCGGCAAGGTCGATGTGATCGAGGTCGAGGTTGGTCAGCTCGGACAGGCGCAGGCCCGACGAGTAGAACAGTTCAAGGATCGCCTGGTCACGACGGGCAATAAAATCGTCATCGACGCCGCCATCAAGCAGCTGCAGGGCGCGGTCGGTGTCCAGCACCTTGGGCAACCGGCGCTCACCCTTGGGCGCGCTCAGGCCAGTGGCCGGGTCGTGCTGGCACAGGCCTTCGCGGTTGAGGTAGCGGTACAGGCCGCGCACCGCCGACAGCAGCCGTGCCAGGCTGCGGGAGGACTGGCCGTGGTGGTGCAGGCGGGCGATCAGTTGGCGCAGTTGCTGGATTTGCAGCGCTTGCCACCCGGCAATACCGTGTTCCTTGCAGTAGGCGGTGACCTTATCCAGGTCGCGACGGTAGCCCAGCAAGGTGTGCTCCGACACCTGGCGCTCGTTGCGCAGGTGTGCGCAATAAGCCTCCAGTTGGCGTTCCATCAGCGTACCGAGCGCAGGGTCTGGGTAACGCGCGGTACAACGCGGCCGAGCACTTCGGCGATGTAGCCAAGGAACAGGGTGCCGACGCTGCTCTTGTAGTGTTGCGGGTCGCGGCTGCCGATCGCCAGCACCCCGTGCAGCCCTTGGTATTCGAGGGTGGCCACGGCACTGGAGCCCACCTCCCGGCGCTGTTCCTCACCGAACAGAAAGGCCAGCTCATGCTCACGCAGGTTGCCACTGACCGTCTTGCCACCGCCCAGCAGAGCACCGATGGCCTGTTGCGCCTCGGTGTTGCTGACCCAGCGCCCGACCGGCGCGCCGTTGTCGCCGAACAGGATGAGGCTGACGAACGGCACCTGGAACTCCTGGCGCAGGCTGTCTTCGACCGCCATTACCACTTCTTCCAGGGTGCCGGCATCGAGCAGGTCGAGGATCAGCCGCCGGGTCTTGTCGAACAGCCGGTCGTTGTCGCGAGCCACATCCATCAATTGCGACAGGCGATGGCGCATCTCGATGTTACGGTCACGCAGCAGCTTGAGCTGACGTTCCACCAGCGACACGCTGTCGCCACGCTGATGCGGTATGCGCTGTTCGATCAGCAGCTCGTCGTGCTCGGCAAAGAAGGTGGGGTGGGCGCGCAGGTAGGCGACCACCGCTTCGGCATCGAGCTCGGCGGACTGCTGGGGTACAACCTGGGGCTGATCGGTCATGGCGGTTACTCGCTTAGAGACGAACCTGTCCTTCGTAGACGCGTACGGCCGGGCCGGTCATCACCACGGGCTTGCCGGGGCCGGCCCATTCGATGTGCAGGCGCCCACCGGGCAGGTCGAGGGATACCGGGGAATCCATCCAGCCTTGGCTGATGGCTGCCACGGCGGCGGCACAAGCACCGGTGCCGCAGGCCTGGGTTTCGCCCGCGCCGCGTTCCCACACGCGCAGGTTGGCGTGGTGGCGGTCGATGACCTGGAGGAAGCCGGCATTCACCCGCTGCGGGAAGCGTGGGTGGTTTTCGATCTTCGGGCCCAGCTCATGCACGGGGGCAGTATGCACGTCATCGACGCGCAGCACGGCATGCGGGTTACCCATGGACACGGCGGCAATCGAATGCAGCTGGCCGTCGACTTCCAGTGGGTAGTTCAGCGCCTGCTCGTCAGCGACAAAGGGAATGTCGGCAGGGATGAAGCGCGGTGGGCCCATGTCGACACTCACCTGGCCGTCGTTCTGCACGTCCAGCACGATGATGCCGCTTTTGGTTTCCACGCGGATGCGCTTTTTCGCGGTCAGGCGCTTGTCCAGCACGAAGCGGGCGAAGCAGCGCGCACCGTTGCCGCACTGCTCCACTTCGGAGCCGTCGGCGTTGAAGATGCGGTAGCGGAAGTCCACTTCCGGGTTGTTCGGGGCCTCGACGATCAGCAACTGGTCGAAGCCGATGCCGGTATGCCGGTCACCCCATTGCTTGGCGTGCTTGGGCTGGATATGCGCGTGCTGGCTGACCAGGTCGAGGACCATGAAGTCGTTGCCCAGGCCATGCATCTTGGTAAAACGCAGCAGCATGGGCTTACTCCGGCAGCAGGCTTTCGCCAGCGTACAGTTCGGCGATGGTTTCGCGGCGGCGTACTTCGAACGCCTGGTCGCCGTCGACCAGGATTTCAGCGCAACGGCCACGGGTGTTGTAGTTGGAGCTCATGACAAAACCATAGGCGCCCGCGGACTGCACGGCCAGCAGGTCGCCTTCGGCCAGGTTCAGCACACGGTCCTTGCCGAGGAAGTCGCCGGTCTCGCAGATCGGGCCGACCAGGTCGTAGGCACGGCCTTCACCCTCGCGTGGCACGACCGGGCTTACACCCATCCAGGCCTGGTAAAGCGCAGGGCGAATCAGGTCGTTCATCGCCGCATCGATGATGGCGAAGTCTTTGTGTTCGGTGTGCTTGAGGTATTCCACGCGGGTCAGCAGCACGCCAGCGTTGGCCACGATGTAGCGGCCCGGCTCGAACACCAAAGCCAGGTCGCGCGTGCCTACGCGTTCGCGAATAGCCTTGATGTAGTCGGCCACCAGCGGTGGTTCTTCGTCGCGGTAGCGCACGCCAACGCCGCCACCCAGGTCCAGATGGCGCAGGTGGATGCCGCAGTCGGCAAGGCGGTCGACCAGGTCCAGCAGGCGGTCCAGGGCATCGAGGAACGGCTCAACGGTGGTCAACTGGGAGCCGATGTGGCAGTCGACGCCAACCACTTCCAGGTTCGGCAACTGCGCGGCACGCACGTAGATGGCCTCGGCGTCGGCAATGGCGATGCCGAACTTGTTTTCTTTAAGGCCGGTGGAGATGTACGGGTGGGTACCGGCGTCAACGTCCGGGTTGACCCGCAGCGACACCGGGGCAACCTTGCCCATCTCGGCTGCCACGACTTGCAGACGCTCCAGTTCGTCGGTGGATTCGACGTTGAAGCAGTGCACACCCACTTCCAGGGCGCGGCGCATGTCTTCGCGGGTTTTGCCGACGCCAGAGAACACCACGCGGTCGGCGCGCCCGCCAGCGGCCAGCACGCGCTCCAGCTCACCGCCGGAGACAATGTCGAAACCTGCGCCCAGGCGCGCCAGTACGTTCAACACGCCAAGGTTGGAGTTGGCCTTGACCGCGAAGCACACCAGGTGCTCGGTGCCTTGCAGGGCATCGGCGTAGTTACGGTACTGGGCCTCGATGTGGGCGCGCGAGTACACGTAGGTGGGGGTGCCGAAACGTTCGGCGACGGCCGACAGGGCCACCCCTTCCGCGAACAGCTGGCCGTCGCGGTAGTTGAAAGCGTTCATCTGGTTTCCTTACTGCGCAGGCGACTGCTCGGGCTCGGACTGCAGCTCGGGCTGCGCTTGCGCCGGCGCCGGCTGGGCTTTTGGCTGGTGCTGGTGCGACTTGTGCGCTTTGCCGTTATCGCCGTCTTCAGGCAGGTACAGCGGGCCTTTCTGGCCGCAGGCCGAAACGAGGCAGGCAACAGCGACCAGCGCCGCGAAGGAGGAAATCAGGCGCTTCATGGGTGAAATCCTTAGAAAAATGCAGTATTGCGCCCGAGTATACCGAGCGACCGGCGGCTTGCCTATGCAAGGGCCGGTCCGCCGGGCGGGCTATTCTTACCGCCTTCAATGGCTAATCTTTGCATTCGGCGCCAAGCGCCCGTATCTTGCCCGGCTTGCCTGTAACGCAGCCAATTTCGAGGTTCCTGCAATGAGTTTGAGTGAAGCGCGTTTCCATGATCTGGTCGACGCGACCCAACAGGCGTTGGAAGACCTGTTCGACGAGAGCGGCCTGGACCTGGACATGGAGAACTCCGCCGGTGTGCTCACCGTCAAGTTCGAAGGTGGCGCCCAGCTGATTTTCAGCCGCCAGGAACCGCTGCGCCAGCTGTGGCTCGCCGACCGCTCAGGTGGCTTCCACTTCGATTACGACGAAGAAAGCGGCAAGTGGGTGTGCGAGAAGAGCGAAGAGCTGTTGGGCGAAATGCTCGAGCGCATCGTCTGGGAGCGGGCCGGCGAGAAGCTGGACTTCGACGAGATCTGACATGAGCACCGCCCCGGCCCGTCCCCCCAAGCCGCTCTACAGCAACGTCAGCCCCGCTGTGCCATCACCGTGCATCAGCGTTTGCCGGCTGGACGAACAGCGGGTGTGCACTGGCTGCCAGCGGCATGTGGAGCACATTCGCGAATGGCGCTCGGCCGATGACGAACGGCGTCGGCAGATTTGCCGCGAGGCCCAGGCCCTGCGCGACCAGGCTAAGGCACACTGATAGCAAGGGCTTGAGTATTTGCCCGGCTGTGGTAGTGTCGGGTTTCTGCGTCGGTGACGCCAAAGCCTTCACAAACCCCGCCCTTGGGCGGGGTTTTGCTTTATCTGCACGACGAAAATCGCCTGTTCAAAGGAGTCTGACTGGATCATGAGCACCAAGCCTTCCCTCATCCTCACCCGATTGGACGTACAGCGTCTGGAGCGTCTGATCGACAGCCTCGACGAAAGTACGCCGGGTGTGCTCGCCCTGCAGGACGAGCTGGACCGCGCCGAGCAGGTGGTCGGTCACGATGAAGTGCCGGCGGGCGTGGTCACCATGAACTCGCGCGTGCACTGCCGTGAGGAAGCCAGCGGCAAGGACTACCACCTGACGTTGGTCTATCCGAAGGATGCCGGGCCGGAAGGTAATGTCTCGGTCCTGGCACCGATTGGCTGCGCCTTGCTGGGGCTGTCGGTGGGCGAGCAGATCGACTGGCCGGCACCGGGGGGCAAGACCCTCAAGCTGAAGCTGCTGGAAGTGGAGTACCAACCAGAAGCGGCGGGCGATTACGACCTGTAAGGCTCAAGGGGGCTGCAAGGCAGCCCTCGGTCATTCACCCAGCACCTGCTCCAGCCCCTCATTCAACGCCTGCTCCAGCACCCGCTTGTAGTTCAGGTACACCTGCGTCGCGCCCAGCCGGTCATCCAGCAGCTCGGACAAATCCAGATCGGTGATGTAGCACCGGTACTGTCCGGCAGCGCGCCGTTGCCCGATGATCTGCCTGGCCACCACCGCATACAGCTGCGCACCATGCTCCAGCTCGGAAAACTCTTGCTGGTCGCAGTACAGCGTCACATGCGCCGCACCCGCCACACCGGCCTGGATGATGGCTTGCACCTCATAGTAGGGCTGGTCGCTGCCCTCGACCGGGGCTTGGCGCGGCTCGAGGCTACGCGCCTTGCCAACGCCGGAAGGCAACAGTTGCGCATAGTGGATATCCAGTGAGGCAGCGCGCTGGGTATCCAGCGGCAGCCGGGCATCACGGCGCATCACCACCGAACGCAGGAACCGCTGCAGCGGCAGCAGCAGGTGGGCTTCGTCATGCAGGGGCAGGCGTTGCTGCCACAGGGCATTGTACTCATCCAGCACATACAACTCGGCCCAGCCACCTTGCAGGCGGTAGAACACCTGGATGCAAGCCGGGCGGCCCTGTTCCAGCACCAGGCGCAGGTCGTGGTCCAGCAGGGCGTTGGTATCCAGGTACAGCGGGCTGTAGGCGCTGCGTTCTTCGCCCAGGTGGGCCAGCAGCCCCTCGTGCTCGGCCAGGGTGGCCAGGCCTACATGCCCGGCCAACAGCTCCAGCACATGGGTGTGCTGGGCTACCTCTAGCAGGTAGCGGTGGTTGGCGCCCTGGTCCAGCAGCAGCTGCACCGTGTCAAAAATTTCCTCCACGCGCTGGCTGATGGCCTGTGCGCGGCTCGGGCAAAAGCAGCGTATCCGCACCCGTGGCCGGTGGCCCCGCAGCACCGGGCTATTGAGGAAGTCGCGCAGGCAGCGCACCAGCGCATGTTCGCCTTCGTAGCGCTGGACCAGCACTTCGTTCCAGCTGTTCAGGGTGACTTGGTCCAGGGTCAGTACCAGGTTCTCGCGCACGCCTGCGTAGCTCAACGAGTCGGTACGCTCGGTGGTCATCAGGATGTTCAGATCGCGGTGATGGCGCAGCGGGTCGATGGCGACGTTGACCAGCAACAAAACCTCGTCGGCAACGCTGGGCTGCAGCAGGCGCACTTCGCTGACGATCGGCAAGGGCAGGGGAATACTTAGCTGCAGGCAACCCATCAGGTTGAACAGCTCTAATTCACTGAGGTCGCTGGCGCCGGGGTGCAGCGCCATGCGCGTGCTGCTGTCGATCACGCCGTTACGATGGGCCCAGGCCAGCAACTCGATCAGCTCGCGGCAGCGCTTTATCGGGCTGAAGTGCTCCACCTCGTGGGTGCTCAGGTTGCCGCAGTACAGCTCCCAGTGGTGGCTGCCGGGCTCCTTGCGGTTAGGTGCCTGAACCAGGGTCAGGGTCCCTTCGGCAAGGTCCGGGGCGATGCCGGGGTTGATCACCTCGACCTTGCCGGCGCGGCGCTCGAAGGCCGCGTACAGGCGCCGGCCCAGCACATTGAGGTCGCGCTGCTCGGCACGGCTGCTGGCGTTCTGGGTGCTGGCGAACTGGCTGAGGAAGCGGTAGCTGTGGTTCAGCTCGGCCACCAGTTCGCGGCGCTCGACAGCGACTTGCTGCACTTTCCATTGGCTACGGCTATCCAGCAGCGCCAACTGACGCTGGTCCCAGCCCCACTCGTCTGCCAGGCGCTGCAACAGCCGGCGCTGCCAGCCATTGGCGCGGCCTTGGTCGCTGAGCTTCTTGTTCACCTTCAGGTACAGGCTGCGCCGCACCCGTTCCAGGCGTGCGACCGCGCCGCGCTGCAGCAGGTAGCGCTCGATACGCCGATAGACCATGACGTAGGGGTCCAGTGCGTCGAGGTCGAGCTGATTGGCGAACACTGCCTGCTTGTAGTCCAGGCTCAGACAGCGCACGGCGGGGTGTTCACTGGCGTAGGCCTCGGTCAGCAGCAGCTTGAGTAGCGACTTGTAGGGCGAATCGATGCCCTTGAACAGTTGCCACAGGCCGGCACCGACGAACTCGCCGGGTGGAACGTGTGCCAGGTTGCCGAGATCGAGAGCGTCCTGGCTGCGGATGAAGCGTTTGGTCAGCAGGGTCTGGGTGTAGGCGTGATAATTGTGTTCCTGGTAGACGGGCACCAGCCACCACAGTGGTGTCCGCCCTGCCAGCCAGAGGGTGGTGCGGTAGAACTCATCCAGCAGCAGGTAGTGCTGGGTGGTGCCGCAGTCATCGGAGCCCAGCTGGCCGTCGCGCTGGCCTTGGGCAAAGCCTTGCGTGTCGATCAGGAAGAAGTGCGCCTCGGCACCCAGGCTTGCTGCCCAGTCCTCCAGCAATTGGCACTTGCGGCGCAGTTCTTCCAGCAAATGCTCGGGCAAGCCGGGCGCATGGCACACCCACAGGTCCATGTCGCTATGCTCGGCCTGGGCCAGCGAGCCCAGGCTGCCCATCAGAAACAGGCCGTGGATAGGGCGCGGCGGGTTGCCATGGCGGGCTTTGTAGGTGAACGAGCGGGCCAGGCGCTGGGCCTCGACCACCAGCTCGGCACCTGGCTCGTAACCCGATACGCCCGCAGGCGTGCTACCCGAGACGTAGCCCGGCAATAATGGGTGGTTCACGTGAAACAGCAGCGGCAGTAGCGTCAGTACCTGTTGCTGGCGTGTCGACAGGCCTTCCATAGCCCGCTGCAGGCGCCCTTGATTCAGTTGCAGGAAACGCGCACGCAATGTTGCCAGGACCTTGCGGTCGATGCCTTCGTCCAGGTCAGGGCGGATTTCGTGAGGGTGATTCATTGCGCGCTCGGGCAGGCCAGTGAAGCTGTGGCGAGTTTAGCCTGAGTAGCGGGGCCGGATAAGCGGCAATTGGGTTTTTGGCGCCATTTTCCCAGCGCGCGCCTGCTCCAGCTTTCGCTGCGCTTCAGGCATGATGGACGCATTGAGATCATGTAGAGAGTTTCCGATGCGTGTATGGATCGATGCCGACGCCTGCCCCAAGGCGGCCAAGGATCTGATCGTCAAGTTCGCCCTCAAGCGCAAGTTCGAGGTGGTGATGGTGGCGGGCCAGGCCGTGGCCAAGCCGGCGTTTGCGATCGTGCGCCTGATCGTGGTGCCCAGCGGCATGGACGCAGCCGACGACTACCTGGTCGAACACGCCGTGCCCGGCGAGCTGGTGATCTGCAGTGATGTGCCCCTGGCTGACCGCCTAGTGAAAAAGGGCGTGGCGGTGCTGGACCCGCGCGGTCGCGAATTCGACGAGCGCAACATGGGCGACCGCCTGGCGGCGCGCAACCTGTTCACCGAGCTGCGCGAGCAGGGCCAGGCAGGAGGAGGGCAGGGGACTTATGGCGAGCGTGAAAAGCAGGCGTTTGCCAATGCGCTGGACCGGATCATTGCCCGGCTGAGTAAAACCTGATGCGGGGCTGCTTTGCAGCCCCAAGGACTTACTGGTCACCCTCGTGCGTCAGTTCCAGCACCCGGTCCACCAACTTGTAGATCCCGCCAGCTGCCTCGCTGATCGACTTGGCCTCCATGTAAGCCGGAGTCGTCACCAGCTTGCGCTGGGTGTCTTCGACAATGTCGTGTACATCGCACGCCTCATGGGTGCCGCCCATCTTCTCGACAGCCGCCGCAGTGTCTGCGTCGCTGCCGATGGTGCAGACCACGCCCGGCCCGTAGATCTTCGCCGCAAGTGCTGGCGAAATGCAGATCAGGCCAACTGGCTTGCAGGCGTCGGCAAAGGCTTCGGCCAGGGCCAGCACGTCCGGGTTGACGCTGCAGTTGGCGCCTTCCACGGCGAAGTTGGACAGGTTTTTCGCCGCCCCGAAACCGCCCGGCACGATCAGCGCATCGAAGTCTTCGGCCTTGGCTTCGCGGATGTCCTTGACCTCACCACGGGCAATGCGCGCCGACTCCACCAGCACATTGCGCGACTCGGGCATTTCCTCGCCGGTCAGGTGGTTGATGACATGCATCTGCGCGATGTTCGGCGCGAAGCACTGCACCTGCGCACCGCGCTGGTCGAGGCGCAGCAGGGTGATCACGCTTTCGTGGATTTCGGCGCCGTCATACACGCCACAGCCGGAAAGAATCACCGCTACTTTTTTTGTCATGTTCATTACTCCAGTGTCGAGGCGCTAAATGTCCTCTAGTTTGGCAGATGTCGCCATAGGGGTTGCCGCAGGCGCGGCCTAATCTTGATGGATACCGCCTGAGGCCGTACCCATGGACCTGATACTGCTGGCCGTGCCGTTCTTCTTCGTGCTGATCGCCGTGGAGCTGGTGGTCGACCGCGTGCGTGGACAACGCAACTTTACCCTGGCCGACTCGATCAACAGCCTGAGCACCGGCGCGCTGTCGACCAGCACCGGGTTGCTGACCAAAGGCGCAGGGCTGGTGACCTATGCCCTGGCGTTCGAGCATTTGGCGCTGTTGCGCCTGCCGGCCGAAGCCTGGTGGGTATGGCTGCTGGCCTTCGTCCTGTACGACTTCTGCTACTACTGGTTGCACCGTCTGGGCCATGAACGCAACGTGCTGTGGGCTGCGCATTCGGTGCATCACCAGAGCGAGGAATACAACCTCACCACCGCGCTGCGCCAGACCAGTAGCGGGTTCATCTTCTCGTGGGTCTTCTACCTGCCGATGGCGCTGCTGGGCGTGCCGCCACTGGTGTTCATTACCGTGGCATCGCTCAACCTGCTGTACCAGTTCTGGGTGCATACCCGGCACATTCCCAAGCTTGGCTGGCTTGAGTGGGTGTTGATCACGCCATCCAACCATCGCGTCCACCATGCGCAAAATCCTGTTTACTTGGATCGCAATTATGGCGGCGTGTTCATTCTCTGGGACCGTCTGTTTGGCACCTTCAAAGAGGAAGACCCGGCCGAGCCGGTGGTGTTCGGGGTAACCACGCCACTGGCCAGCTGGAACCCGCTGTGGGCTAATCTGCAGTTCTATGCCCAGCTCTGGCATGACGCCCGGCACACCGCCAGCCTGTGGGACAAGCTGCGCATCTGGTTCATGCCCACTGGCTGGCGCCCGGTCGATGTGGCCGCACGCTTCCCGCAGGCCAAACAGGACCTGACGGTGTTTCGCAAGTTTGAGATTACCTTGGCTCGACCGCAACAAGCCTACGTGGCCATGCAGTTCGCGGTTTATGTGGCCTTGGGCAGCTACCTGATGGATGTGGCCGAGCGCGTGCCGGTCGCGGCGCTGGTGCTTGGCTGGTCGCTGATGGCATTTGGTCTGTTCGTGCTGGGCGCGTTGCTGGAGAACCGGCCCTGGGCTGCGCGCCTGGAGCTGGCGCGGCTGGTGGCGAATGCGCCGGCGCTGTACCTGGCCGGCGCACTGGGGCTAGCGGTGGTCGCGCCGCTGCTCTGGTGGTTGCTCGTGGTCTACAGCCTGTTCAGCCTCTGGGGCCTGGGCCTGGTCTGCCGCCTTGCGCTCCGCGCGCAAAGCGCGGAAGCGCCGGCGCAACCACAACAAGGCACCCAGACCCAGCAGGCCACCGAGCACCCATAGCTCGTAACGCTTCACGTTGCCCAGCAGGCCTTCGAGGATGGCACCGAAGTGGTACGCGGCCGCGCCCAAGGCAATTGCCCAGACGGCCGCGCCAATACCATTGAGCAGCAGGTAGCGGCGCGGCGGGTAGCCCGACAGGCCAATGGCCACCGGCATGACCGTGCGCAGGCCATAAACGAAGCGGAAGCTCAGCACCCAGATGTCGGGGTGACGGCGGATGTGGTCCAGCGCCCGGGCACCCATGGCTTCCCAGCGCGGTTTGCGTGCCAGGATCCTGCGCCCATGGCGACGGCCCATGAAGTACCACAGCTGATCGCCGGCATAGCTGCCCAGGAACGCCACCAGGCACACCAGCTTGATGTCCATGTACCCACGGAATGCAAGGAAACCCGCAAGCACCAAGATGGTCTCGCCTTCGAAGAAGGTGCCTAGAAAAAGGGCAAAATAGCCGAAATCCTGCAGGAATTGTTGAAGCATTTTCTGAGGTGCTGGCGAAATGAACGCGCAGCCTACCCCTTCGCGCGCATTCGTGAAAGTGTCCAAATGTGTCTCGACGTGAACAATTCCTACACAGACAATGCCAGAGCCCACGCGCCATGGCTTGCCCTGGTGTGTCACACAGGCGTCATAATGGGCGCTTATCTTGCCGCTCAATTGATGATAGGGCGTTAACGTCCTCAGGAACGCCAGATGAATAATGAAGTGCTCACCCCTGTCGCGATGAAGGATGCCCAGGAGCTCCCAGAAGAGATGGTGCAGACCCCGCCAGACCTGCCGCCGGCGGCCGAGCCCGAGCCCGAGCCCGTAGAGGAGCAGGTGGCCGAGCCTGTGGCTGCGGTAGCCGCGCCCGTGCCGGCCCCGGCAATTGCCGTCCCTGGCCTGGACGACAGCAGCCTGTACATTCATCGTGAACTCTCGCAGCTGCAGTTCAACATCCGGGTGCTGGAACAAGCCCTGGACGAGAGCTACCCACTGCTCGAACGCCTCAAGTTCCTGTTGATTTTCTCCAGCAACCTCGACGAGTTCTTCGAGATCCGCGTCGCCGGCCTGAAGAAGCAGATCAATTTCGCCCGTGAACAGGCCGGTGCCGACGGCCTGCAGCCGCACCAGGCGTTGGCGCGCATCAGCGAGCTGGTGCACTTCGAGGTAGAGCGCCAGTACGCGATCCTCAACGACGTGCTGCTGCCGGAGCTGGAAAAGCACCACATCCGCTTTATTCGCCGCCGTTACTGGACGCCCAAACTCAAGACCTGGGTGCGCCGCTATTTCCGCGACGAAATCGCCCCGATCATCACCCCGATCGGCCTGGACCCGACCCACCCGTTCCCGCTGCTGGTGA
Organism: Pseudomonas sp. GW460-LB5; assembly: GCF_059423245.1. NCBI lineage: Bacteria > Pseudomonadati > Pseudomonadota > Gammaproteobacteria > Pseudomonadales > Pseudomonadaceae > Pseudomonas > Pseudomonas sp. GW460-LB5. The sequence goes on along the minus strand of NZ_JBWKXT010000013.1, from coordinate 87,452 downwards.
ACAAGAGCCTCAACTTCATCGTCGAGCTGGAGGGGGTCGATGCCTTCGGCCGCGACTCGGGCTTGGCGATCATCCCGGCTCCACGCCTGCTGCCGCGGGTCATTCGGGTGCCTGAAGAAGTGGGCGGCCCGGGTGCCAACTACGTGTTCCTGTCGTCAATGATTCACGCGCACGCCGACGACCTGTTCCAGGGCATGAAGGTCAAGGGCTGCTACCAGTTCCGCCTGACCCGTAACGCTGACCTGGCGCTGGACTCCGAAGAAGTCGACGACCTGGCCCGCGCCCTGCGCGGCGAGCTGTTCTCGCGCCGTTACGGCGATGCCGTACGCCTGGAGGTAGCCGACACCTGCCCGAAACACCTGTCGGACTACCTGCTCAAACAGTTCAGCCTCAGCGAAAGCGAGCTGTACCAGGTCAATGGCCCGGTCAACCTTACCCGCCTGTTCAGCATTACCGGCCTGGACAGCCACCCGGAGCTTCAGTACACGCCGTTCACCCCGGCGATCCCCAAGCTGCTGGTGAACGCCGACAACATTTTCAGCGTGATCAGCAAGCAGGACATCCTGCTGATGCACCCGTTCGAGTCCTTCACCCCGGTGGTCGACCTGCTGCGCCAGGCCGCCAAGGACCCGCATGTGCTTGCCGTGCGCCAGACGTTGTACCGTTCCGGGGCCAACTCGGAAATTGTCGATGCCCTGGTGGACGCGGCGCGTAACGGCAAGGAGGTCACTGCGGTGATCGAATTGCGCGCGCGCTTCGACGAAGAGTCCAACCTGCAGATGGCCAGCCGCCTGCAAGCGGCCGGTGCGGTGGTGATCTACGGCGTGGTCGGCTTCAAGACCCACGCCAAGATGATGTTGATCCTGCGCCGCGAGCAGGGCGAAATCGTGCGTTATGCCCACCTGGGCACTGGCAACTACCACGCCGGCAACGCCCGCCTGTACACCGACTACAGCCTGCTGACCTCTGACGACGCTCTTACCGAGGACGTGGGCAAGCTGTTCAGCCAGCTGATCGGGATGGGCAAGACGCTGCGCATGAAAAAGCTGCTGCACGCGCCGTTCACCCTGAAGAAGGGCATGCTCGACATGATCGCGCGGGAAACCCAGTTCGCCCTCGAAGGCAAGCCGGCGCACATCATTGCCAAGTTCAACTCGCTGACCGACGCCAAGGTGATCAAGGCGCTGTACAAGGCCAGCCAATCGGGTGTGAAAATCGACCTGGTGGTGCGTGGCATGTGCTGCCTGCGCCCAGGTATTCCCGGGGTTTCACACAATATCCAGGTGCGCTCGATCATTGGCCGCTTCCTTGAGCACACGCGGGTGTTCTACTTCCTCAACGGCGGCGAGGAGCAGATTTATCTGTCCAGTGCCGACTGGATGGAGCGCAACCTCGACAAGCGCGTCGAGACCTGCTTCCCGGTGGAAGGCAAGAAGTTGTTGCTGCGGGTGAAGAAGGAGCTGGAAAGCTACCTGACCGACAACACCCACGCCTGGACCTTGCAGCCAGACGGGCGCTACGTGCGCAGCACCCCGACCGGCAACCAGAACCCGCGCAGTGCCCAGGCGACCCTGCTGGAGCGCCTGAGCAACCCGGTCCTCAACGTACGCTGAGGACGAAGCCGACCCGGGCCAGCCACTCCGCCTCGTTGGCGAAGTCGGCCTGGGTCAGCTGGTTCTGCTCCAGCCAGCCCTCAGGGAAGGCGACATCCAGGCTGTTGTCCCCACCGTTCAGTACCACCTTCGGCATCTGCTGGTTGCCCCGGATATGGTGGAACAGAATGGCGAAGCGCAGCAGCACGCACAGGCGCAGCAGCTTGATACCCTCTTCACCCAGCTCGGCGAACTTGTCCTTGGGGATGTTGCGGCGATGGCCGCGCACCAGCAGGGCCATCATCTGCTGGTCTTCGCGAGAGAAGCCCGACAGGTCGGAGTGCTCGATCAGGTAGGCGCCGTGCTTGTGGTAGTGGTAATGGGCGATATCGAGGCCGACTTCGTGCACTTTCGCCGCCCAACCCAGCAGATCGCGCCAGTTTCCATCTTTCAGCTCCCAGGCGTCGGCCACTTGGTCGAAGGCATGCAGTGCCTTGCGTTCCACGCGTGCAGCCTGGCCCTGGTCCACGTGGTACCGCTCCATCAGCGAATTGAGGGTGCGCTCACGCACGTCTTCGTGGTGGTGACGGCCAAGCAGGTCGAACAGCACGCCTTCACGCAGGGCGCCGTCACAGTGGTCCATGCGCTGCAGTTCCAGCGCGTCGAAGATCGCTTCGAGAATGGCCATGCCCGCCGGGAAGATGGTGCGCCGGTCCGGCTTGATGCCGTCGAAGTCGATCTTGTCGACTTCGCCCAGTTTGAACAGCTTGCGCTTGACCCAGGCCAGGCCCTCGGCGTTGACCTCGCCATTGCCCAAGCCGCCGGCCTTGATGGCGGCGCCGATGGCGCGGATGGTGCCGGACGAGCCAATGGCCTCGTCCCAGGTCAGGCGATGCAGGGCATGCTCGATGCTCATCAGTTCCAGGCGCGCGGCGGTGTAGGCCTGGGCGTAGCGGGCCGGGGTGATCTTGCCGTCACGGAAGTAGCGCTGGGTGAAGCTGACGCAGCCCATTTGCAGGCTTTCGCGCAGCAGCGGCTCGAAGCGCTGGCCGATGATGAACTCGGTACTGCCGCCGCCGATGTCCGCCACCAGGCGCTTGCCGGGTGTGTCGGCCAGGGTGTGCGACACGCCCAGGTAAATGAGGCGCGCCTCTTCACGGCCGGAGATGACCTCCACCGGGTGGCCGAGGATGGCTTCGGCGCGCTGGATGAACTCGTTACGGTTGCGCGCTTCGCGCAAGGCGTTGGTACCGACGATACGCACGGAGCCTGCCGGCATGCCGTTGATCAGCTGGGAAAAGCGCTTGAGGCAATCCAGGCCTCGTTCCATTGCCTCTTCACTGAGCTTGCGCTCTTCGTCGATGCCGGCGGCAAGCTGAACCTTCTCGCCGAGCCGCTCGAGAATGCGGATTTCTGTATGGTGGGCCTTGGCCACGACCATGTGAAAACTGTTGGAGCCAAGGTCGATGGCGGCGATCAGGGACAGGTTCTTCGCGATGGTATGCGGCATGATCTGGTTGTTCTCGGTCGTTAACCCGGCAATCGTGCCACGATAGCAGGCTGTCGCCAACGCGTGACACGCAGCCGATGTGCTGGCCTTGATGCAAGGCAATGTGCCATTCGATTCTATGACGGCTGTATGACAGTTTCGATTCGCGGCGTCTTGCACAACTATAGTTACACTCAATCGTCCGCGGCTTCCTGTAGGCGGCGGGTGCGGCTATGATGGGCAACGTTTTTTTGCTTACGACCCTGGAGATATCCATGAGCAGCGATCTGATCAAACATGTCACCGACGCCACCTTCGAGGCCGAAGTCCTGAAAGCCCAAGGCCCGGTGCTGGTCGACTACTGGGCTGAATGGTGCGGCCCATGCAAGATGATCGCGCCAGTCCTGGACGACATCGCTACCACCTACGATGGCAAGCTGACCGTCGCCAAGCTGAACATCGACGAAAACCAGGAAACCCCGGCCAAGCACGGCGTGCGTGGTATCCCGACGCTGATGCTGTTCAAGAACGGCAACGTCGAAGCCACCAAGGTGGGCGCTCTGTCCAAGTCGCAGCTGGCCGCGTTCCTCGACGCTCACCTGTGATGTGAAAAAGCCCCGCAATTGCGGGGTTTTTCTTTTTCAGAGCACTAGACGCAGAAAAAAGCAAGTGTTACATTCGGCCTCGCACTGCTTTTTCAGTGCCCTCTACATGCCGTCGCCGAAGCATCCCTAATTCGAATCAGTACGCGATCCTGTCGCCATCTAGCGGCGCGGCCTCATTAAGCCAGAAGCTTAATTCTCCCTTCTTACATGATTACGTCACTCCCCTTATGAACCTGACTGAACTCAAGCAAAAGCCGATTACCGATCTTTTGGAAATGGCCGAACAGATGGGCATCGAGAACATGGCCCGTTCGCGCAAACAGGACGTGATTTTCGCCCTGCTGAAGAAGCATGCGAAGAGCGGCGAAGAGATTTCGGGTGACGGCGTGCTGGAGATTCTCCAGGATGGTTTCGGTTTCCTGCGCTCGGCTGATGCGTCCTACCTGGCCGGCCCGGACGATATCTACGTCTCGCCCAGCCAGATCCGCCGTTTCAACCTGCGTACCGGCGACACCATCGTCGGCAAGATCCGCCCGCCAAAGGAAGGGGAGCGTTACTTCGCTCTGCTGAAGGTTGATACCATCAACTTCGACCGTCCGGAAAACGCGAAGAACAAGATCCTGTTCGAAAACCTGACGCCGCTGTTCCCGAACAAGCGCCTGAAGATGGAAGCTGGTAACGGCTCCACCGAGGACTTGACCGGTCGCGTCATCGACCTGTGCGCCCCGATCGGCAAAGGCCAGCGTGGCCTGATCGTCGCCCCGCCAAAAGCGGGCAAGACCATCATGCTGCAGAACATCGCGGCCAACATCACCCGTAACAACCCCGAGTGCCATCTGATCGTCCTGCTGATCGACGAGCGCCCGGAAGAAGTAACCGAAATGCAGCGCACCGTGCGCGGCGAAGTGGTTGCCTCCACCTTCGACGAGCCGCCAACCCGCCACGTGCAGGTTGCCGAAATGGTGATCGAGAAGGCCAAGCGCCTGGTCGAGCACAAGAAGGACGTGGTCATCCTGCTGGACTCCATCACCCGCCTGGCGCGTGCCTACAACACCGTGATCCCGAGCTCCGGCAAGGTGCTGACCGGTGGTGTTGACGCCCATGCCCTGGAGAAGCCAAAGCGCTTCTTCGGCGCCGCGCGTAACATCGAAGAGGGCGGTTCGCTGACCATCATCGCCACCGCGCTGGTCGAAACCGGCTCGAAGATGGACGAAGTGATCTACGAAGAGTTCAAGGGCACCGGCAACATGGAGCTGCCACTGGACCGCCGCATCGCTGAGAAGCGCGTGTTCCCGGCCATCAACATCAACCGTTCCGGTACCCGCCGCGAAGAGCTGCTGACCGCCGACGACGAACTGCAGCGCATGTGGATCTTGCGCAAGCTGCTGCACCCGATGGACGAAATCGCCGCCATCGAGTTCCTGGTCGACAAGCTCAAGCAGACCAAGACCAACGACGAGTTCTTCTTGTCGATGAAGCGCAAGTAAGCTTCGCAGGCATCACGCAAAAGCCGGGGAAACCCGGCTTTTTGCTGTTTGTCACAAAAGACCGTTCGCCAGCACGCCGAACGAAGGCCAGCATGCTGCTTGTGGCGTGGGGGCCTGCCTGATCCAGGCATTTGCCTCCTGCCTCCCGAAGACCAGCGAAGCCGGGCTGGTTGATGAATCGTCACATGGATGTCTCTTATAAGGTACACTTGGATGTACGCAGTTCATCACGTTATATCCGCTAATGATGTGGATGTTTACCAGGCATGGCTGAACACCATTCGTGACACAAGGGTGAAGGCGCGAATCACTACAAGGGTCGACCGGGCGGCGCAGGGCCATTTTGGCGTGACCGAGCCAGTGGGTGATGGCGTGTTCGAGATGAAACTGGACTTCGGGCCAGGCTAGCGCGTCTATTACGCCATCTCCGGGCGGAAGATCATTTTCCTGCTCGGAGGTGGCACGAAAGACCGGCAGCAGGCGGATATTGATCAAGCCAGATCTCTGTGGCAGAGGCATAAGGTAGCGCTATGACCGGCACACGCTCGCATGAAGAAAGTGTTCTCGAAATGCTCCGCAAGGATGAGTCTTTCGCCATCGATTATCTTGCCGTTGCGCTTGAAGAAATAGATGAGCCTGGTGGCGCCGCAGGTTTTCTGACGGCGGTTCGACGCGTAGCGGAAGCGCGTGGTGGGATGGGTAATCTGTCCCAGGCCACGGGGCTTGCGCGTCCAAACCTCTATCGAGCCTTGGCTGCTGATGGGGACCCAAGATTATCGACTGTATTGAAGGTGCTGCAGGCCCTTGGAATCGGGTTGTCAAAGGTTGTATCGCATAATCGGTGAGGCGCAAGGTAAGCGTCCCGACCAAGGCGTGAAGCGGCCACCAATGCATTTTTGCCCCCAAACAATGCCCGAACGGCGCTACACTCTGCACCCCGACCGATACGGCCAACACGAGGCTTTTGCATGCAGTATCGCGACTTGCGCGACTTCATCCGTGGCCTGGAACAGCGCGGCGAGCTCAAGCGCATCCAGGTTCCGATCTCCCCCGTCCTGGAAATGACCGAGGTCTGCGACCGCACCCTGCGTGCGAAGGGCCCGGCATTGCTGTTCGAAAAGCCCACCGGCTTCGACATCCCGGTGCTGGGCAACCTGTTCGGCACCCCTGAGCGCGTGGCCATGGGCATGGGCGCCGAGTCGGTCGATGAACTGCGCGAAATCGGCAAGCTGCTGGCCTTCCTCAAGGAGCCCGAGCCCCCCAAGGGCCTGAAGGACGCCTGGTCGAAGCTGCCGATCTTCAAGAAAGTCGTGTCGATGGCGCCGAAAGTGGTCAAGGACGCGGTGTGCCAGGAAGTGGTGGTCGAGGGTGACGATGTCGACCTCGGCGCACTGCCGATCCAGCACTGCTGGCCAGGCGACGTGGCGCCGCTGATCACCTGGGGCCTTACCGTTACCCGTGGCCCGAACAAGGACCGCCAGAACCTGGGCATCTACCGCCAGCAGGTCATCGGCCGCAACAAGGTCATCATGCGCTGGCTCAGCCACCGTGGTGGTGCCCTCGATTACCGTGAGTGGTGCGAGAAAAACCCCGGCCAGCCGTTCCCGGTTGCCGTGGCCCTGGGGGCTGACCCGGCGACCATCCTGGGTGCCGTGACCCCGGTGCCGGACACCCTCTCCGAGTATGCCTTCGCCGGCCTGCTGCGCGGCAACCGCACCGAGCTGGTCAAATGCCGTGGCAGCAACCTGCAAGTACCGGCCACCGCCGAGATCATCCTGGAAGGGGTGATCCACCCGGGCGAAATGGCACCGGAAGGCCCGTACGGCGACCACACGGGCTACTACAACGAGGTGGACAGCTTCCCGGTGTTCACCGTCGAGCGCATCACCCACCGGCAGAAGCCGATCTACCACAGCACCTACACCGGGCGCCCGCCTGATGAGCCTGCCATTCTCGGTGTGGCGCTGAACGAAGTGTTCGTGCCGATCTTGCAGAAGCAGTTCCCGGAAATCACCGACTTCTACCTGCCGCCTGAAGGCTGCTCGTACCGCATGGCGGTGGTGACCATGAAGAAGCAGTACCCAGGTCACGCAAAGCGCGTGATGCTGGGTGTATGGTCGTTCCTGCGACAGTTCATGTACACCAAGTTCGTTATTGTCACCGATGACGATATCAACGCCCGTGACTGGAACGATGTGATCTGGGCCATCACCACGCGCATGGACCCCAAGCGTGATACGGTGATGATCGACAACACGCCGATCGACTACCTGGACTTCGCGTCGCCGGTATCGGGGTTGGGGTCGAAGATGGGCCTGGATGCCACGCACAAGTGGCCGGGCGAGACTACACGCGAATGGGGACGGGTCATCGTCAAGGATGAAGCCGTGACCCGCCGTATCGATGAGCTGTGGGATCAGTTGGGAATAGATTGATGCAGGTAACGTTGCAGCCGTCCGGGGCGGTGCTGGCGCTGGAACCCGGGGAACGGATCCTGGATGGAGCGCGGCGGTTGGGCTATGACTGCCCGAATAGCTGCCGCAATGGCAATTGCCATGTCTGCGCCGCGTTGTTGGTCGAAGGGCGGGTACGCCAGGGCGGCGAAGTCCGTGACCATGGCGAGCTGTTTACCTGTATTGCCGAGCCGCTGGAGGACTGTGTGTTGCTCTGGGATGGTGTGCTCGCCTTGGGCGAGCTGCCGGTGCGCAAGCTGGCGTGCAGCGTCACTGAGTGCGTCGAGGTGGGTGGCGATGTCTGGCGGGTGCGCCTGCGTGCGCCTGCTGGCAAGCCCTTGCGTTACCACGCCGGGCAGTACCTGATGATCGAGCGCGAGGGCGGCAAGCCTGCCGCGTTCTCGCTGGCCTCAGCACCTCACGCCGGCCGTGAGCTGGAGCTGCACGTGCTGGCGCGGGAACCCAGCGCATTGCAACTGATCGAGCAGCTCAGGCGTGACGGGCTGGCGCGCATCGAAATGCCGTTTGGCGACACCCACCTGGCTGAGCTGCCCGACGGCCCGTTGGTCTTGATTGCCGCCGGCACCGGCATGGGCCAGATGCACAGCCTGCTCGAGCACTGCCGAGCCAACGGTTTCAAGCACCCGGTACACCTGTACTGGGGGGTGCGCCGGCCCGAAGACTTCTACCAGATCGAGCACTGGGACGAATGGCAGCGTTTGCCCAACCTGTTCCTGCACCAGGTCGTCAGTGACCTGTGCGGTTGGGAGGGGCGCTGCGGCATGTTGCATGAGGCGGTCTGCGAGGACATCGCCGACCTCAACACCGTGCATGTGTATGCGAGCGGCTCACCGAACATGATCTACGCCACCCTCGACGCCCTGGTCGACGCCGGCATGGATGCACATCGCATGCGTGCGGATGTGTTTGCCTACGCGCCACGCGGTTAATAACCGAAGTTGGAACAAGTGGGTATAAGGCGGTAATTGTTACCGCCTTGGCCAATAACTTTCACCGTTGCTGAAACAGTACTTCCCCAGTCGTCGGAACCGCGCATTAAAGTCTTGCTCAAGGGCTTGAGTATTCCTCTATTTCTGTCCTATGGTTAGTGCAAGGCCCTTGGCACAAGGCTTGGGGCCGCACCTTGATCGCACCTCGCTACATCCGTAGTTCACAGGGATAAATGGCGGCAGCTTATGTCGGCACTTGAAAGTATGTCTTGGCAAGTTTCGTATCCTCCGGCACTCGACTTCGGTCAGCAACATACTCGCGACCAGTTGTTCAACTCCATGAAGACGACCATGTCTCGGCATCAGGGCGGGCCGGTGTGGCTGTTTGCCTATGGTTCGCTGATCTGGCGCCCGGAGTGCAATTCAGTGGAGCGCCAGCGTGCACGGGTGCATGGCTATCACCGTGGCTTGTACCTGTGGTCGCACGAACATCGCGGTACACCGGAAACCCCCGGCCTGGTGTTTGGCCTGGACCGCGGTGGTTCCTGCAGCGGTTTTGCCTACCGGCTGGATGAGAGCAACCTGGACGATTCGCTGATGGCCCTGTGGCAACGCGAGATGCCGTACCCGGCCTATCGGCCGCACTGGCTCAATTGCCGGCTGGGCGACGGCAGCAAGGTGCAGGCCTTGGGCTTTGTGCTGGAACGGCATTTGCCGTGCTATGCCGGCAACCTGCCGGACACCTTGCTCAGCCAGATCCTGGCCAGTGCCAAAGGGCGTTATGGCACCACCCGCGACTATGTCGAGCAGACCTTGAACGCATTGCGCAGCCACCAGATGCCTGATCGCAACCTGGAGGCGCGGTTCAGGCGTTGCCATAACCTGCGTGAAGTTTGAATTTTTGGGGCCGCTGTGCGGCCCCAGAAAAAATCAATGCATCAGCACCACCAACTTACCCACAGCCTGCCGCTGCCCCAGTTTCTCGATGGCAGCCCCAGCCTCGGCCAGTGGATAAGTCTGCGACACCAGCGGCTTCAACTTACCTTCGGCATGCCAGGCAAACAGCTGCTTGAAATTGGCCGCATTATCCTCGGGCTGGCGCTGTGCGAACGCGCCCCAGAACACCCCCAGCACCGCCGCGCCTTTGAGCAGCACCAGGTTGGTCGCCAGTTGTGGAATGCTGCCGCTGGCAAACCCCACCACCAGCAGCCGGCCATTCCATGCCAGCCCGCGCACTGCCTGTTCGAACAGCTCGCCGCCGACCGGGTCGTAGATCACGTCCACACCCTGGCCGCCGGTCAGGCGCTTGATTTCCTCGCGCAGGCTGGCCTGGCTGTAATCGATCAGTTCATCTGCCCCGGCAGCCTTGGCCACGGCCAATTTTTCGGCACTGCTGGCCGCCGCGATCACCCGCGCACCCATGGCCTTGCCGATTTCCACCGCCGCCAGACCGACCCCGCCGGATGCGCCCAGTACCAGCAGCGTCTCGCCTGCTTGCAGTTGGCCGCGCTGGCGCAGGGCGTGCATCGAGGTGCCATAAGTCATGCCAAACGCCGCAGCGGTGGTGAAGTCCATGCTCGCCGGGATCGGCAGCACGTTGTAGAACGGCACTGCCACCTGCTCGGCGAACGAACCCCAGCCGGTGAGTGCCATGACCCGGTCGCCGACCTTGAACGCGCCGGCTTTTTCGCCCACTGCTGCCACCACGCCCGCAGCTTCACCGCCGGGGGAAAACGGTAGCGGTGGCTGAAATTGGTATTTGCCCTCGATGATCAGGGTGTCGGGAAAGTTGACACCGGCGGCCTGCACATCCAGCAGGATCTCGGTTTTCTTCGGCAGCGGGCTGGCCACGTCTTCCAGTACCAGATCGCGCGCCGGACCCAGGGTTTTGCACAACACAGCTTTCATCGGGGCTATTCCTTTGCGGGTAGTGGCCGATAAGTGTAGGAGGGCCGCTTGCCGGGTCAACGAGCATGGCCCGCCCTGATGAGCCGGCATAAGCCCGGGCTTGGGTTTGAGCGGCGTGCTGGGTAAGCTGGCGCCAACTGTATTGAGGAGCGAATTCGTGAAAGCGTGGATCTTGATGGTGCTGGCGCTGCTGTTGCCGGCTGCGGCCATGGCCGAAGAAGCCAAGGAAGGGGCGCCCAAGGTTGCCTACATCAGCCTGAGCCCACCCTTTGTGGGCAACTATGCCCTCGACGGCGGCCCACGGCTGCGCGTGTACAAGGCCGATGTGGCCCTGCGCGTGACCGGCGACGAAGCGGCCAAGGCGGTAAAGCACCACGAACCGCTGATCCGCAACCAGCTGGTGGCACTGTTCACCCAGCAGACCGTGGACAACATGAGCAATGTCGAGGCCAAGGAACACCTTCGCCAGGAGGCGCTGAAGCAGGTGCAGCAGGTGCTGGAAGCGGAAGAAGGCAAGCCGATCGTCGAGGACCTGCTGTTCAACAACCTGATCGTGCAGTGATCAATGTGGGAGCGGGCGAGCCCGCGAAGCAGGCGGCGCGGTGAATGGCACTGGCTTCGCCGGTGTTCGCGGGCTTGCCCGCTCCCACAGTTGCCGACCATAGATCCTGAGGTGTCATGAGGCCAGGCTACGGCGAAACCGCGCCAGGGCGACGCTGAAAAACACCAGGCCTATCAGCGCCAGCGCCAGGATATCCGGCCACACGACTGTCCACCCGGCATCCCGGAACAGGATCGCGGTACCCAGGCTGACGAAGTGCGTCGACGGCGACCCCTGCATCACCCATTGCAACCACTGCGGCATGCTGTCCAGGGGTGTGCTGCCGCCAGACAACAACAGCATCGGGATGATCACCGGGATCGCCAGCAGGCCGAACTGCGGCGTCGAGCGTGCCAGGGTGGCCAGGAAGATGCCCAGCGCGGTACTGGCAAACAGGTAAAGCGTAGTCACGGCCAGGAACAGCCCCATCGAGCCGGACAGTGGCACGCCCAGTGCGCCTTTCACCACCACCACCAGCGAAACCCACGTGCAGATCACCACCACCAGCGCGTTGCTGCCGATCTTCGCCAGCATGATTTCCAGTGCGGTGAGCGGCAGCACCAGCAGGTGGTCGAGGGTGCCATGTTCACGCTCGCGCAGCAGTGCGGTGCCAGTGAGGATGATCGCCAGGATGGTGATGTTGTTGACGATCTGGATCACCGCCAGGAACCAGCCCCCCTCAAGGTTGGGGTTGAACAGCGCCTTGGGGTTGATCAGCACCGGGCTTTGCACGTTGCCACGCTGGGTGTAGTCGAGCAGTTCACGCTCGAAGATGCGCCCGATGTAGCCGGCGCCCATGAATGCCTGGCTCATGGCCGTGGCGTCGACGTTGATCTGCAGCTCCGGCGAGCGCCCGGCCAGCAGATCGCTCTGGAAGTTCACCGGCACATTGATCACGAAGGTGTACTCGCCGCTGTCCATGGCCTGGTCCAGGCGTTCTGCGGGCAGCGGTACGGCGGGCTGGAACTCGGGCGGTTGCAGGGCTTCGGCCAGTTTGCGCGACAGCTGGCTGTGGTCTTCGTCGACGACCGCTACGCTGGCGTTGTGTACGCCAATCACCGAGCCGGCCGCCGGCATGTAGATCGCCACGCTAAAGGCATACAGCAGGAACAGCAGCAGTACGCTGTCATGGCGCAGGCTGGTCAGTTCTTTCAGGCCCAGGCGCAGGGTGTGGTTCAGGCGCGACATGTCAGGCCTCCTGCTTCTTCAGCATGGCCAGGCTCAGGCCGGTAAACACCGCGAAGAAGCCCAGCAGGATCAGGCACTGCGGCCATAGCTCGCGCAGCCCCAGCGCCTTGGTGAAGGTGCCGACCGCGATATCGAGAAAGTAGCCCGCCGGGAACAGCTGACCCATCACCGCCGCTGCGCCGTCCAGTGACGAGCGCGGCACGATCAGCCCGGAAAACTGGATGGTCGGCAGGCTGGTGATGATCATGGTGCCCAGGATGGCTGCGATCTGGGTGCGGGTGAAGGCCGAGATCAGCAGGCCCAGGCTGGTGGTGGCCAGCAGGTAGGCCACGCCACCACAGGCCAGGGCCAGCACACTGCCTTTGAGCGGCACGGCAAACAGCCAGCGGTTCATTGCCACCAACAGCGCCAGGTTGACCAGGCTCACGGCCAGGTAAGGCACCTGCTTGCCAAGCAGGAACTCCAGGCGGGTGAGGGGTGTGGCGTAGAAGTTGGTGATGGAGCCGAGTTCTTTTTCGCGGACAATGCCCAGCGCGGTGAGCATGGCCGGAATAAAGGCCAAAATCAGCGCCATCACGCCCGGGCCGATGGCATTTACGCTGACCACGTCCTGGTTGTAGCGAAAACGCGTTTCCAGGCGCACCAGGTCCTGGCGCGGCTGCGGCTGGGGGTTGGCCTTTGCCAGTTGCTCAAGGTTGGCCTGGTGCACGGCTTCCACGTAGTTGCGGCTGGTTTCTGCACGGAACGGCATGCCGCCGTCGAGCCAGGCCGCCACCACCGGTTGGCGCCCGGCGTACAGGTCGCGGCCAAAGCCGGGCGGGATCTCCAGCGCCAGTTTGATTTCCGAACGTTGCAGGCGTTGATGCATCTCGCGGCTGTCACGGATCGGCGCCTGTTCGGCAAAATAGCGTGAGCCACGGAAGGCTTCGAGGTAGGCCCGGCTTTGTGGGCTCTGGTCCTGATCGTGCACGGCGAAGGCAAGGTTTTCCACATCCAGCGAAATGCCGTAGCCGAAGATCACCATCATGAACAGCGCGCCCAGCAGGGCGAAGGCCAGGCGCACCTTGTCACGCAGCAGCTCCTTGCCCTCACGGCTGGCCACCGCCAGCAGGCGGCGCAGGCTGAAGCCCTGACGCAGTGGCGGGGCGGCCGTGGCTGCCTGCTCCAGCACGGCGTTATCTGCGGCTTGCGGCGCGAGCTCCTGGGCCTGCTCCAGGCAGCGCACGAACGCATCCTCCAGGGTGTCGCCCTGGTACTGGCGCTGCAGGGCATCGGGCGTGTCGCAGGCCAGTACCCGGCCGGCATGCATCAACGAGATGCGGTCGCAGCGCTGGGCTTCGTTCATGAAATGGGTTGAGAGGAAAATGGTTACGCCCTGTTCGCGTGATAGTTCAACCAGCAGGCGCCAGAAGTCGTCCCGAGCGGCGGGATCGACGCCGGAGGTTGGTTCGTCGAGAATCAACACTTCCGGGCGGTGCAGCACCGCCACCGCCAACGACAGGCGCTGGCGCAGGCCAAGGGGCAGGGCGCCGGAAGGTTGATCAGCGATAGCAGCGAGGTCGAAGCGCGCGATCAGCTCATCGATGCGCGGGGTGCTCTCGGCTTTGGGCAAGTCGAACAGGCGGGCATGCAAGGCCAGGTTCTGTCGGGTGCTGAGCTCGCCATAAAGCGAGAAACTCTGCGACATGAAACCGACCCGCTTACGCGTGGCCAGGTCACTGGCGTCCACCGGGCGCCCCAGCAGGCTGGCGCTGCCCTCGCTGGCCGGCATCAAGCCGGTGAGCACCTTCATGGTGGTGGTCTTGCCGCAGCCGTTGGAACCGAGAAAGCCGAAGATCTCGCCACGGCCAATGGCGAAACTGACCTTGTCTACCGCCGTGAAATCGCCAAAGCGCAGGGTCAGGTCGTGGGCCTCGATGGCGACCGGGCTGTCTGTGGCCGGGCGCGGTGGGATGCGCAAGGGTTGATGCTGCGCCTTGCCCGCGCCCTGGTAGTGGGTGAAGGCGTCGTCCAGCTTGCCGCTTGGGGTGACGGCAGCCAGTTCGTGGCTCGGGCCTGCGGCCAGCAGGTGGCCGCCATCGAGCATCAGGCAATGCTCGAACTGTTCGGCCTCTTCCATGTAGGCGGTAGCCACCAGCAGGGTCAGCTGCGGGCGCTGTGCGCGAACCTGTTCGACCAGCTCCCAGAAGCGCCGACGCGACAGCGGGTCCACGCCGGTGGTGGGTTCGTCGAGGATCAGCAGGTCCGGCTCGTGGATCAGCGCGCAGCACAGCCCCAGCTTCTGCTTCATGCCACCCGACAGCTTGCCGGCCGGCCGCTTGGCAAAGCGTTGCAGGTCGGTGGCCTGCAGCAGGTTGGCCATGCGCTGTTCGCACTCGCGGCGGCCCAGCCCGAACAGGGTGGCGAAAAAGCGAATGTTCTCGCTGATCGACAGCTCCGGGTACAAATTGTTACCCAGCCCCTGTGGCATGAACGCCACTTTCGGGTACAGCGCCGCGCGATGACGCCGCTGGCGGATCGAGCCACCCAGCACCTGCAGTTCGCCCTGTTGCAGGCGTTTGACGCCTGCAATCAACCCCAGCAAGGTTGATTTACCGGCGCCATCAGGGCCGATAAGCGCGCAGCGGGTGCCTGCAGGCAGGCTGAAATCGAGGGTGTGCAGGGCCACCAGGTCGCCGTAGCGGTGGCTGATGCCCTCGGCCAGCAGTGCCGGGGCGTTCATTGCAGGTTGGCCGGCCAGTCCACCTCAGCCCTGCGCACATACCCAGCGCCGGGCATGCCCGGTTTGGCCTGCGGCACGGCGCCTGGGTCGGTCAGGCGAAGCTTGACCCGGAACACCAGCTTTTGCCGCTCGTCGCGGGTTTCTACCTGTTTGGGGGTGAACTGGGCCTTGGCGGCGACAAAGGCCACCTTGGCCGGCAAGGCACGTTCGGGCAGGGCGTCCAGCACGATGCGCGCCTGGTCACCTACGGTCAGCTGGCCGCTGGTGGACGCTGGGAGGTACAGGTTCATGTACTGGTCGCTGGGGTCGATCAGCATCAGCACGCGGCCGCCGGCACCCAGCACTTCACCGGGCTCGGCCAGGCGCAGCTGGATAATGCCGTTGATGGGCGCACGCAAGCTGCTGTCGTCGATTTCGCTGGTGAGCTGCGCCACCTGTGCCTCGGCGGCACCGATGGCAGCCTTGATCGCTGCCAGTTGGGCGCGGGCGGCGACCACGGCGGCGTTGGCAGTGTCAAAGCGTGCCTGTTGCTGGTCGAGTAACTGCTGGCTCGCGTATTTGCGCTGGAAAATTTCGCGCACGCGCTTGAGCTCCTGGCTGGCCAGCAACAGCTCGCTTTGACGCAGTTGCACGCTGGCCTGGGCGGCGGCGTAGTTTTCCCGGGCGCGCAGCACTTCGGCTTCGGCCTGGCTGCGCTGGGCTTGCATGGTGCGGGTGTCGATGCGCGCCAGCAACTGGCCGCGGGTAACCTTGTCACCTTCGTCGACCAGCACTTCTGCCAGGCGACCGGGGACTTTACTGGCAATCTGGACTTCGGTGGCTTCGAGGCGGCCGTTGCCCATACTCAGTCCTTCGGGCAACTGGTCGTGGAGCGACTTCCAGTACCCCAGCCCTCCGGCTGCAGCGAGCAGGGCGATCAGCGCGGTGGCGAAGATTCTGGGGGCGTATCGGTTCATCGTTCTGCATCCTTGCGCTCATGCACACCACATCATGGCGCGGGGCCACGCGTGGCGTGTTGATATCGGTCAAACCCTTGACCTTAGCCACTGATTCAACGAAGCGCGACAATTACCGCCCATTGTTCGGGGGTTACCGGCATGACCGACAGCCGGCTGCCCTTTTGTACTAGCGGCAACTCGGCCAGACCGGACTGCTGCTTCAGCCTGCCCAGTTCCAGTACCCGCGGCAGGGTTTGCACATGGGCCACATCCACTGCACTCCATGGGTTCTTGTCGGCCGTGGCCTTGGCGTCGTAGTAGTGGCTTTGTGGGTCCAGCGCGGTGGGGTCGGGATAAGCCGCGCGGATGATTCTGGCAATGCCGGCAATGCCCGGTTGCGGGCAACTGGAGTGGTAGAAGAAAAATTCGTCACCTACGTTCATGGCCCGCAGGAAATTCCGCGCCTGGTAATTGCGCACGCCGTCCCAGCGCGCTTCGCCCAGGCGGCCCAAGCCTTCGATGGACAGTTCGTCGGGCTCGGATTTCATCAGCCAGTAGGCCATGGATACTGCTCCTGAAAAGGTTTGAAATAACCTGTTGCACGAAACCGACAGCCGGTTGGCGTCAAGGTTTGCTTGCGGACGCAGGTTGTCGGAAAATGCGCCCCGTTTAAAGCGCGATCCGCTGGCGATACTCAGAAAATCGCCAAGCACTGAACAGTTTGCCTGGGGGGCAATCTTCGATGAATCAACGCAAAAAGCCGGATCTGCTGTGGATTCTGGTGTTCATTTTTGGCCTGGGTGTGGTCACTACCGGTTATGCGCAGGGTTTGTGGGAGCGCAAGCTGGACAGCGCCTATCAAATGCCGGTTGACGCCAGCCAGCCACAACGTTGATGCCCTCCGCTGGCGCCGCTCAACGCGGCGCCAGGTACCAGTCACGGTCCGAGACCGTCCCTTGCAGCGGTACATCCCAACTGGCTTGCGCCAGCCGCTCGACCTTCTGGCATTCGTGCGCCAGCCCCAGCAGCAATGGTTTTTTCCAGGTTTGCCGACGTGCCTGGTAGGCCAGGCTGCGATCATAGAACCCACCCCCCATGCCCAGGCGCCCGCCCACTTCGTCAAAACCGACCAGCGGTAGCAGGATCAGGTCCAGCGCCCAGACCGGCCGCTGGCGCCTGCGGTCCGTGAGCGGCTCGGGAATGCGGAAACGATTGGGCTTGAGCTTTTCGCCCTGCTCGAACCGTTGGAACACCATGCGCGTGCGCGGCCAGGCGTGCAGCACCGGCAGGTAGGTGCGTTTGCCGCGACGCTGGGCTTCGCGCATCAACAGGCAAGGGTCGATTTCGCCGTCGTTGGGCAGATACAAGGCAATGTGCCGGGCGCGGCGGAACAACGGATGCTGTGCCAGCTGGCGATACAGGCCGAGGGTGGCCTGGCGTTGCTGGGCAGGGGTGAGGGCACGGCGGGCATTGCGAAGCAGGCGACGGAGCTGGGGGCGGGTGAGCGGCGCGGTGTCGGTCATGGCACGAGCGATCCCAGGAGGGCTGGCCGACACTGCAAGGTCGGCCAAAGCGAATCGCCCGCCTTGAGGGCGGGCAACAGAATTCAGGCTCCCCGGTCAGACCGCTGTCGGTGTAGCCCTTGAACCCGAAAGTTCAAGGTGGAGATTGCAGGGGGCGTTAAGGCTTTCCGTCGGGCGGACATGCACACCGGCCCCAGCGTGCAACCCCCGTGGTTGTGCGTATCGGCTCAGGGACATAACCGACTGGCGCATCCACCAGGGAGTGGCGCCAGTATACCAATCTCAACCGATTTTGGTATCCGTGTCGTCGGACAATGCCTTATCTACCCGATCCAGCAGGTCGCGCACCTGTTCGCGATTGGTGCTGCTGGCCGGGGCTTCGGTGCGGTCTTCCTGGCGGTGCAGCATTTCGTGGGTAATGTTCAATGCCGCCATGACCGCGATGCGGTCGGCGCCAATCACCTTGCCGCTGCTGCGGATCTCGCGCATCTTGCCGTCCAGGTAGCGCGCGGCGCTGACCAGGTTGTTGCGCTCTTCCGGCGGGCAGATGATCGAGTATTCTTTGTCGAGGATCTGCACGGTGACGCTATTGCTTGAACTCATGAGTCTTGCTCCAGAGCCTTGAGGCGTAAGATCATCGACTCGACCTTGCGCTTGGCGATCTCGTTCTTTTCGATGAGGTGGGCGCGCTCTTCGCGCCAGGATTTTTCCTGAGCTACTAGGAGTGCATTTTGCCGTTTTAGTTGCTCGACGCGTTCGATCAGCAACTCGAATCGGCTCATCAGTGCCTGAAGGTCGTTCTCTTGCGTGGGTTGCACTCGATTCGCTCCGTCGTTGAGTCACCTGGCGATGATGCCTCTCCCTGGGCGGCGACGGCCAGTGCCGATGGTCTTGGCGCGCCTGCCGGTGCTAGGATACAAGGCCTCCATTCTAGTCATTGCGCCGTCTGGCGCCTAGCTGCCCATGCCCAATACCCAATCGCCTTACATCGCCTTCGCCATGCTGCTCTCGAGCAATGGTCATCCTGTCACCCCGGCCGAACTGCACGGCCTGCTGATCGGCCGCAGCTGCGCCGGTGCCGGTTTCGATGCCGATGCCTGGCTGGCCGATGCCGCCCAGTTGCTGGAAACCGAGCCCGGTGACACCGTGCGCAACGCCCTGATCGGCCTGCAGGAAATGGTCAAGGGTGAGCTGACCAGCGACGATATGGCCATCGTCCTGCTGCTGCCTTCCGACGACGCCGCCCTCAGCGACCGCGCCACCGCGCTGGGCCAGTGGTGCCAAGGGTTCATTACCGGTTTCGGCCTGAATGCCGGGGGCAAGGACCTGTCCGACGAAGCCAAGGATGTGCTGCAGGACCTGGTGGCCATTTCCCAGGTACAGGAAGCCCTCGAAGAGTCTGAAGACGGCGAGAGCGACTACATGGAAGTCATGGAATACCTGCGCGTGGCGCCTCTGCTGCTGTTCTCGGAGCTGGCCAAGCCGGCCGCACCCGCGCCCAAGCCATCGCTGCACTGATCAACCGGGGGTAGTCTGCCCATGAGCCACATTCCCAAGGCCGAGTATGCCCGCCGGCGCAAGGCGCTGATGGCGCAGATGGTCCCCAACAGCATCGCCATCCTGCCCGGCGCCGCAGTTGCCATCCGCAACCGCGACGTCGAGCACGTATACCGCCAGGACAGCGACTTTCAGTACCTCAGCGGCTTTCCGGAGCCTGAGGCGGTCATTGCGCTGATCCCGGGGCGTGAGCATGGCGAGTACGTGCTGTTCTGCCGTGAGCGTAACCCGGAGCGCGAGCTGTGGGACGGGCTTCGGGCCGGTCAGGAAGGCGCAGTGCGCGATTTCGGCGCCGACGATGCCTTCCCCATCACTGACATCGACGAGATCCTGCCGGGCCTGATCGAAGGCCGCGAGCGGGTATACAGCGCCATGGGCAGCAACCCCGAGTTCGACCGGCGGCTGATGGACTGGATCAACGTGATCCGCTCCAAGGCCCGCCTGGGCGCGCAGCCGCCGAACGAGTTCGTTGCGCTGGATCATCTGCTGCACGACATGCGCCTGTATAAATCGGCTGCGGAAGTGAAGGTGATGCGGGCTGCCGCAGCCATCTCGGCGCGGGCACATGTGCGTGCCATGCAGGCCTGCCGGGCCGGGCTGCACGAATACAGCCTGGAAGCCGAACTGGATTACGAATTCCGCAAGGGCGGCGCGAAGATGCCTGCCTACGGCTCGATTGTCGCGGCCGGGCGCAATGGCTGCATCCTGCACTATCAGCAGAATGACGCCCTGCTCAAGGATGGCGACCTGGTGCTGATCGACGCCGGTTGCGAAATCGACTGCTACGCCAGCGACATCACCCGCACCTTCCCGGTCAGCGGGCGCTTTTCGCCCGAGCAGAAGGCCATTTACGAGCTGGTGCTCAAGGCACAGGCCGCGGCGTTTGCCGAAATCGCCCCGGGCAAGCACTGGAACCACGCCCACGAGGCGACCGTGAAGGTCATTACCGAAGGCCTGGTGGAGCTGGGCCTACTGACCGGCGAGGTGCAGGCGCTGATCGACAGCGAGGCCTATCGCGCCTTCTACATGCACCGTGCCGGCCATTGGCTGGGAATGGATGTGCACGATGTTGGCGAGTACAAGGTGGGCGGCGAATGGCGTGTGCTGGAACCCGGCATGGCGCTGACCGTCGAGCCGGGCATCTACATAGGTGCCGACAATCAGGCAGTGGCCAAAAAATGGCGCGGCATTGGTGTAAGGATCGAGGACGACGTCGTGGTGACCAGGCAAGGTTGTGAAATCCTGACTTCAGGCGTGCCGCGTACGGTTGCCGAGATCGAGGCGCTGATGCAGACCGCCCGCAAGGACGCCGCATGAGCCGCGTGAACCTGGCAATCATTGGCGGTGGCCTGGTGGGCGCAAGCCTGGCGTTGACCCTGCAGGCCGGGGCCAAGGCGCGCGGCTGGAAGATCCTCCTGATCGAGCCGTTCGCACCCGGCGACAGCTTCCAGCCCAGCTACGATGCGCGCTCTTCGGCGTTGTCGTTCGGTACTCAGCAGATCTACCAGCAGCAGGGCCTTTGGCAGGCCATTGGCCGGCGTGCCGAGCCCATCCGGCAAATTCACGTGTCTGACCGTGGCCGCTTCGGCGCCACCCGCCTGGATGCCCAGGAAGAGGGAGTGCCGGCGCTGGGCTACGTGGTGGAAAACGCCTGGCTTGGCCAATGCCTGTGGCAAGGGCTGGACAGCGACGTGGTGAGCTGGCGCTGCCCGGCAGAAGTGACCTCGATGCAGGCTATCGAAGGTGGTTACCGCCTGGGGTTGAATGACGACACCCAGCTGGAATGCGACCTGGCGGTACTGGCTGACGGCGGCCGTTCCGGGCTGCGCGAGCAGTTGGGTATTCACGTGCGTCATACGCCGTACCAGCAGAGCGCATTGATCGCCAACATCACCCCGGGTGAGGCCCACGGCGGCCAGGCGTTCGAACGCTTCACCGAAGAAGGCCCCATGGCCCTGCTGCCGCTGCCGGAAAACCGCTGTGCACTGGTGTGGACACGCCAGGGCATGGATGCGCGGCGCCTGGCCGACATCGACGAGCGCAGCTTCCTGCGCGAGCTGCAAGGCGTGTTTGGCTATCGTCTGGGCACGCTGCGCCAGGTCGGCGCACGGCACCTTTACCCCCTGTCACTGATCGAGGCCCAGGAACAGGTGCGGCCGCACCTGGTGGTACTGGGCAATGCCGCGCACAGCCTGCACCCCATCGCTGGCCAGGGCTTCAACCTGTCGCTGCGCGATGTGCAGTCGCTGGCCGACGCGTTGCTGGCCGGCCCGCAGCAGCCTGGCGACCTGGCCACGCTGCAGGCTTATGCCCAGCGCCAGCGTCTGGACCAGGCCATGACCATTGGCTTTTCCGACCAGGTCACCCGCCTGTTTGGCAGCAATCAGCCGTTGCTGGCCGCCGGTCGTAACCTCGGCCTGCTGGGGCTCGACCTGTTGCCGCCGGCCAAAAGCTGGTTCGCCCGCCAGGCCATGGGCCTTGGCACCCGCCCCGATCCGCGAGGGCAGGCATGAGCAACCCGCGTAAACTGGCACGCCGTGCACGCATGTTGCGCTGGATGCTGAACCTCTACCCGCCGTACCTGGGTGCTGGTATCCGCGTGCAGTCCATCAGCCCGGACCTGCGCAGCGTCAAAGTGGCGATGAAGCTGACCCGCTGGAACCGCAACTATGTCGGTACCCAGTTCGGTGGCAGCCTGTATTCGATGGTCGACCCTTTCTACATGTTGCTGCTGATCGAGCAACTGGGCCGCGACTACATCGTCTGGGACAAGGCCGCCAGCATCGATTTCATCTCGCCGGGCAAAGGCCCGGTGTATGCCGAATTTCACGTTGATGACGCGCTGCTGGACGACATTCGCCAGCAGACCGCCACCGGCAAGAAGTGCCTGCCGCGATTGCAGGTCGATATCCGCGATGGTGCCGGCGAACTGGTGGCGCGGGTCGATAAAACCCTATACGTGCGGCTCAAGCCGCAAGCGAGGCTGGCGTAAGGCATGGAAACGCGCGCAGATCTGTTGATTGTCGGTGCCGGTATGGTCGGCAGCGCACTGGCCCTGGCGTTGCGCCACAGTGGCTTGCAAATCCTCTTGCTCGATGGCGGCCCGCTGACGGTCAAGCCCTTCGACGCCCAGGCACCCTTCGAACCACGTGTCAGCGCGCTGTCGGCGGCCAGCCAGCGCATCCTCGAGCGCCTTGGCGCGTGGGACGGCATTGCCCAGCGGCGTGCCACGCCCTATTCCGACATGCATGTGTGGGACGGCAGCGGCACTGGGCAGATTCATTTCTCGGCCGCCAGCGTGCACGCCCACGTGCTTGGCCATATCGTCGAAAACCGGGTGGTGCAGGATGGCCTGCTGGAGCGCCTGCACGACAGCGACATCGGCCTGCTGCCCAACGCGCGGATGGAGCAGTTGCGTCGCTCGGGAGACGAGTGGTTGCTGACCCTGGCCGATGGCCGGCAGCTGCGTGCACCGCTGGTGGTTGCCGCCGACGGTGCCCAATCAGCGGTGCGGCGCCTGGCGGGCTGCGAAACCCGCGAATGGGATTACCTTCACCATGCCATCGTCACCAGTGTGCGTTGCAGTGCCGGGCACCAGGGCACGGCCTGGCAGCGTTTCACCGATGAGGGGCCGTTGGCTTTCCTGCCGTTGACCCGTGATGGCCAGCAGGACTGGTGCTCGATTGTATGGTCGACCACCCCGGAGCATGCCGAGCAGCTGATGGCACTGGATGAAGCTGCCTTCCTGCAGGCCCTGGAGCGGGCCTTCGAGGGGCGCCTGGGGGAGGTGCTGCAGGCCGACCCGCGGGTATGCGTGCCGCTGCGCCAGCGCCACGCCAAGCGCTATGTGGATGAAGGCCTGGCCTTGATCGGCGATGCTGCGCACACCATCCACCCGCTGGCGGGGCAGGGTGTAAACCTGGGCTTCCTCGATGCCGCAGTACTGGCCGAAGTGCTGGTCAACGCTTGCGAGCGCGGTGAGCGGCTGGCGGATGTGAAGGTGTTGAGCCGTTACGAGCGGCGGCGCATGCCGCACAACCTGGCGCTGATGGCAGCAATGGAGGGCTTCGAGCGCTTGTTCCAGGCCAACCCGCTGCCGTTGCGCTGGTTGCGTAACAGCGGGTTGAAACTGGTGGAGCAGATGCCGGAGGCCAAGGCGCTGTTTGTACGCCAGGCGCTGGGTTTGAGTGGTGATCTGCCGGATCTGGCCAAAGCCTGAGGGTTGCTCCTGCAATGGGCGGTGCAAGCTCTGCAACATCCGGTAACTGCTAGGTAGATGAGCCAGAAAATGGGATTCACTACCATTCGCACCTCTCAAACGATCCGAGGAGTGCTTCCCATGTTGCCACGCAAGCCCCTACTGGCCGCCCTGGCCCTGACCCTGTTCGGCGGCACTGCCCAAGCGGCGGATGAAGTGGTGGTGTACTCCTCGCGCATCGACGAGCTGATCAAGCCGGTGTTCGATGCCTACACCGCCAAGACCGGGGTCAAGATCAAGTTCATCACCGACAAGGAAGCCCCGCTGATGCAGCGCATCAAGGCCGAGGGCGACAACGGCGTGGCCGACCTGCTGTTGACCGTCGATGCCGGCAACCTGTGGCAAGCCGAGCAGATGGGCATCCTGCAGCCGATCAAGTCCGACATCATCGACCAGAACATTCCGCCGCAGTACCGCGCCTCGTCCCATGACTGGACGGGCCTGAGCCTGCGCGCCCGCACCATCATCTACTCCACCGAGCGGGTCAAGCCCGAGGAGTTGAGCACCTACGAAGCCTTGGCCGACAAACAGTGGGAAGGCCGCCTGTGCCTGCGCACGGCAAAGAAGGTGTACAACCAGTCGCTCACCGCCACCCTGATCGAGACACATGGCGAGGCGAAAACGGAGCAAATCGTCAAAGGCTGGGTCAACAACCTGTCCACCGACGTGTTCTCCGACGACAACGCGGTAATCCAGGCCATCGAGGCCGGCCAGTGTGACGTGGGCGTGGTCAACACCTATTACTACGGCCGCCTGCACAAGCAAAACCCGAACCTGCCGGTGAAGATCTTCTGGCCCAACCAGGGTGACCGTGGCGTGCACGTCAACCTGTCGGGTATTGGCCTGACCAAGCATGCGCCACACCCGGAAGCGGCGAAAAAGCTGGTGGAGTGGATGACAGGTGAAGACGCGCAAAAGCTGTTCGCCGACATCAACCAGGAGTTCCCGGCCAACCCGAAGGTCAAGCCTTCCGAGGAAGTGGCGGCATGGGGCAGCTTCAAGGCTGACAGCATTCCGGTGGAAATTGCCGGCAAGCGTCAGGCCGAAGCCATTCGTTTGATGGATCGCGCTGGCTACAACTAAGCGCCAGGCCGTATCCTTCCGGGGCCTTCAGAGGCCCCTTCGCGGGACAAGCCCGCTCCCACAGTACCTTCACAGGACCGATGCCTTGTGCAGTCCCTGTGGGAGCGGGCTTGTCCCGCGAACGACCGCGCAGCGGTCGCCATCGCAACCGAGAATCAAGCCTTGCCCCACACCCCCCAACGCCGCTGGTACCTCCCGGTCTCCCTGATCGCCGCCCTCGTGCTGCTGCCCTTGAGCGTCCTGCTGTTGTCCTGGCAGTCGATCGATATGCAGATCTGGTCGCACCTGCTCGACACCCAGATGAACCGCCTGTTGGGCAATACCCTGACGCTGGTGGTGGGCGTGGGTATCGGCGTCACTGTACTGGGCGTCAGCCTCGCCTGGCTCACCAGCCTCTGCGAGTTCCCCGGCCGGCGCTGGCTGGACTGGGCGCTGATGCTGCCGTTCGCCATCCCGGCCTATGTGCTGGCGTTCGTCTTCGTCGGCCTGCTGGACTTCGCCGGCCCGGTGCAAAGCGCCCTGCGTGAGGTGTTCGGGCCGATGCGCCTGCCGCGGGTGCGCTCCACCGGCGGGGTGATCATCGTGCTGGTGCTGGTGTTCTACCCCTATGTCTATCTGCTGGCGCGCACGGCCTTCCTGGCCCAGGGCAAAGGCCTGATGGAAGCGGCGCGCGTACTCGGGCTATCGCCCCTGCAGGCTTTCTGGCGTGTGGCCTTGCCGATGGCACGGCCGGCCATCGGTGCCGGCATTGCCCTGGCCTTGATGGAAACCCTGGCCGACTTCGGCGCGGTGGCCGTGTTCAATTTCGACACCTTCACCACCGCCATCTACAAGACCTGGTACGGCTTCTTCAGCCTGTCCAGCGCCGCCCAGCTGGCCAGCCTGTTGTTGCTGGCAGTGATGCTGGTGCTGTACGGCGAGCGCCGTGCCCGTGGGGCCAGCCGCAGCGGCAACGAGCGGCCGCGGGCGCAGGCGCTGTACCACCTGCGCGGGGTCAAGGCGCTGCTGGCCAGTGGCTGGTGCCTGCTGGTGTTTGCCTGCGCCTTCGTCATCCCGCTGCTGCAGCTGCTGGCGTGGTTCTGGCAACGCGGCCGGCATGACCTGGACGAGCGCTATGTCGGCCTGGTGTTGCACACCCTGTACCTGGGCAGCATGGCGGCACTGGTCACGGTGAGCGTGGCGCTGGTGCTGGCCTTTGCCCGGCGCCAGGCGCCGACGGGGGGTATCCGCGCCGGGGTCGGCCTGGCCAATCTGGGCTATGCCTTGCCCGGCTCGGTGCTGGCAGTGTCGATCATGCTGGCGTTCAGTTACCTCGACAACCACTTGGTGATTCCGCTGTCCAGCTGGCTGGGCGGGGCAGGCAAGCCGCTGTTGCTGGGCAGCCTGGCCGCCCTGCTGCTGGCCTACCTGGTGCGTTTCATCGCCGTGGCCTACGGGCCGCTGGAAAGCAGCCTGGAGCGTATCCGCCCGTCACTGCCCGAGGCCTCCCGTAGCCTGGGCGTGGGTGGGCCCAGATTGTTTTTCAAGGTGTATCTGCCGCTGCTGGTGCCCGGTGCCCTCAGCGCCGCCCTGCTGGTGTTCGTCGATGTGCTCAAGGAGATGCCGGCCACCTTGCTGATGCGACCGTTCGGCTGGGACACCTTGGCGGTACGAGTGTTCGAGATGACCAGCGAGGGCGAATGGGCGCGTGCCTCGCTGCCCGCATTGACGCTGGTACTGGTGGGCCTGCTGCCGGTCATCGGCCTGATCCGCCGTTCGGCACATCGGCCCGGTCACAGTCGCTGAGGGTGTCAGCCTGCGTCCTTGCGGCTACAATGCGCGGCATTCGCGCGGTGGGTCCTACAAGAAGAGCTGACGACCAAACGTCATCGACCGCCGCCGCTTCGCCACGCCCGGAAGGAGAAACCCATGGGACAGCGCACGCTTTTGTATGACCTGCACCTGGCGCTTGGCGCCAAAACGGTCGATTTCGGTGGCTGGGACATGCCCCTGCACTATGGCTCGCAGGTCGAGGAGCACCACCAGGTGCGCAGCGATTGCGGGGTTTTTGATGTTTCCCACATGACCGTGATCGATGTCGATGGCAGCGACGCAACTGCCTGGCTGCAACGTTTGCTGGCCAACGACGTGGCCCGCCTCAAGGCTACCGGCAAGGCGCTGTACAGCCCGCTGCTCCAGGAGCAGGGCGGGGTGATCGACGACTTGATCGTCTACCGCACGGAAACCGGCTACCGCCTGGTCACCAACGCCGCTACCCGGGCGAGAGTGCTCGATTGGCTAGAACGCCAGCGGGCCGGTTTTACTGTGAAATTCCAGGTCCGCCCCGACCTGGCCATTCTCGCCATCCAGGGCCCACGTGCCCGCGAAAAGGTCGCAGCACTGCTCAGCCAGGCGCGTGCGGCGCTGATTCGCGATCTGCGACCGTTCGAAGGTGTCGCCGACGGTGACTGGTTCATTGCCCGCACCGGGTATACCGGTGAGGACGGCCTGGAGATCATCTTCCCGGGCGATCAGGCGGTGGCATTCTTCAATGATTTAGTCGGCGCCGGCATCGCCCCCAGTGGCCTGGGTGCCCGCGATACACTGCGCCTGGAAGCCGGCATGAACCTGTACGGCCAGGACATCGACGAAGCCCATACCCCGCTGACCTCCAACCTGGGCTGGAGCATCGCCTGGGAGCCAGCCGAGCGTGACTTCATCGGCCGCGCCGGCCTGCTGACGGAAATCGAACAGGGTGTGCAGGAAAAGCTGGTCGGCCTGGTGCTGGAAGAGCGCGGCGTGCTGCGTGCCCACCAGGTGGTGCGTGTGGCCGGGATTGGCGAAGGGGAGATCACCAGTGGTAGTTTCTCTCCTACGCTGAGCAAGTCCATTGCCCTTGCGCGCGTACCCATGGCCACCGGTGACCGCGCCGAGGTGGAAATCCGCGGCAAATGGTACCCGGTGCGAGTGGTCAAACCGACCTTCGTGCGCCACGGCAAGATCCTGATCTGAACATTTATCAACCGGCGGGCGTACCGCTGAGCCAATCGAGGAATTCAAGACATGAGCAATATCCCCGCCGACCTGCGTTTTGCCGAAAGCCACGAGTGGGCGCGCCTGGAAGCCGACGGCAGCGTGACCGTGGGTATCAGTGACCACGCCCAGCAAGCCCTGGGTGACGTGGTATTCGTCGAGCTGGCCGAAGTCGGCAAGGTATTCGCCGCTGGCGACGCTGCCGGTGTGGTCGAGTCGGTCAAGGCCGCTTCGGACATTTACGCCCCGATCGGCGGCGAAGTGATCGCAGTCAACGAAGAACTGGCCGATAGCCCGGAGCAGCTCAACGAAGAACCCTACACAGCGTGGATCTTCAAACTGAAGCCAAGCAACCCGGCCGAGCTGGAAAAGCTGCTGGATGCTGCCGGCTATGCAGCTGCCATCGGCGAGTAACTGATAGATCTTGGGGCGCAACGCGCCCCCGGCTTTCGCCAGGCCAAAGCAAGTTTCCCCGCAGAATCGGCAATCCCTTCCTAGACTTGTAAGTCTCCATGAGACCTGGTCTAGGAAGAGAGCGTCGTCATGTCCCAGTCGCCATCCCTGCATCAACTGCAAGAGCTCAACCCTTTCCTGCATCGCCACCTGGGCCCCGATGGCGCAGAACAGCAGGCCATGCTCAACGTGCTGGGTGTCGCCAGCCGCAGCGAGCTGATCGAGCAGACCGTACCGCCAGGCATCCGCCTCAATCGCCCACTTGACCTGCCAGCGGCGCTGGATGAGCAGGCCGCGCTGGCCAAACTCGCCGGCTACGCCGCACAGAACCAGGTCTGGACCAGCCTGATCGGCATGGGCTACCACGGCACCATCACCCCCACGGTCATCCTGCGCAATGTGCTGGAAACCCCCGGCTGGTACACCGCCTATACGCCGTATCAACCCGAAATCGCCCAAGGCCGCCTGGAGGCGCTGCTGAACTTCCAGCAAATGGTCATCGACCTCACCGGGCTGGCGCTGGCCAATGCCTCGCTGCTCGATGAAGCCACCGCCGCCGCCGAGGCCATGGCCCTGGCCAAGCGGATGGCGCGCAACAAGAGCAATGCCTTCTTTGCTGACGAGCACTGCCACCCGCAGACGCTGTCGGTACTCAAGACCCGCGCCGAGGGCTTTGGCTTCGAATTGATCGTCGACGCTGTGGATAACCTTGGCAATCACGCGGTATTTGGCGCTTTGCTGCAGTATCCCGACACCCACGGCGAGGTGCGTGACCTGCGCCCGCTGATCGACCAGTTGCACAGCCAGCAGGCACTGGCCTGCGTGGCTGCCGACCTGCTCAGCCTGGTGGTGCTGACGCCCCCCGGCGAGCTGGGGGCCGATGTGGTACTGGGTTCGACCCAGCGCTTTGGTGTGCCGATGGGCTACGGCGGCCCCCACGCGGCCTATTTCGCCTGCCGCGACGACTACAAGCGTGCCATGCCGGGGCGCATCATTGGCGTGTCGCGCGATGCCCGTGGCAACACTGCGCTGCGCATGGCCCTGCAAACCCGCGAGCAGCATATCCGCCGCGAGAAGGCCAACTCCAACATCTGCACGGCCCAGGTGCTATTGGCCAACATTGCCGGCTTCTACGCGGTGTATCACGGCCCTGAAGGCCTGCAGCGCATCGCCCAGCGTGTGCACCGGCTGACCGTCATCCTGGCTGCTGGCCTTGAAGCCAAAGGCATCCAGCGGCTCAACCGGCATTTCTTCGACACCCTTACCCTGGATGTCGGCGGCACCCAGGCGGCCATCATCGAAAGCGCCGAAGCCGCGCACATCAACGTGCGCATTCTTGGGCGCGGGCACCTGGGCGTGAGCCTGGACGAAACCTGTGACGAGCACACGGTGCTGCGCCTGTTCGATATCTTCCTGGGTGTGGACCACGGCCTGGAGATCGCTGCCCTCGACCAGCTGGCCCTGCCCCAAGGCATCCCGGCCGGGCTGGTGCGGCGCACGCCGTTTCTCGCTCACCCGGTGTTCAACCTGCACCACAGCGAAACCGAGATGCTGCGCTACCTCAAGCAGCTGGAGAACAAGGACCTGGCCCTGAACCAGTCGATGATCCCGCTGGGCTCGTGCACCATGAAACTCAACGCCACCAGTGAAATGATCCCCATCACCTGGCCCGGCTTTGCCCACATGCACCCCTTTGCGCCGGCGGCCCAGGCCACGGGTTACAAGGCGATGATCGACGAACTGGAAAGCTGGCTGTGCGCAATCACCGGCTTCGACGCCATCTGCATGCAGCCCAACTCCGGTGCCCAGGGCGAGTACGCAGGCCTGATGGCCATCACCCGCTACCATCGCAGCCGCCACCAGCCCCAGCGCACGCTGTGCCTGATTCCCTCGTCAGCCCACGGCACCAACCCGGCGTCGGCGCAAATGGCGGGCATGGAGGTGGTGATCGTGGATTGCGACGACCACGGCAACGTCGACTTGAACGATCTCAAGGCCAAAGCCCACGCGGCCGGGGAGCGCTTGTCGTGCCTGATGGTCACCTATCCGTCCACCCACGGTGTGTACGAAGAGGGCATCCGCGAAATCTGCGAAGTGGTCCATCAGCACGGCGGCCAGGTGTACATGGATGGCGCCAACCTCAATGCCCAGGTGGGCCTGGCGCGGCCGGCCGACATGGGGGCCGATGTTTCGCACATGAACCTGCACAAGACTTTCTGCATCCCTCACGGCGGTGGTGGCCCGGGCATGGGGCCGATTGGCATCCGCGCGCACCTCACGCCGTTCGTTGCCAGCCACCCGGTGGGACCTGTGCCCGGCCTGGACCCGAACAACAGCGCGGTCAGCGCCGCACCCTGGGGCAGCGCGAGCATCCTGCCGATCAGCTGGATGTACATTGCCATGATGGGGCCGCAGCTGGCCGATGCCAGCGAGGTGGCAATCCTGTCGGCCAACTACCTGGCCAGCCAGTTGGGCGGCGCCTTCCCGGTGCTCTACCGCGGGCGCAACCAGCGGGTGGCGCATGAGTGCATCTTCGACTTGCGGCCGTTGAAAGCACAGACGGGCATCAGCGAGGAGGACGTGGCCAAGCGTTTGATGGACTATGGTTTCCACGCCCCGACCATGTCATTCCCGGTGCCGGGCACGCTGATGGTGGAGCCGACCGAAAGTGAGTCCAAAGCCGAGCTGGACCGGTTTGTCGAGGCGATGCTGGCGATTCGTGCAGAGATTGGCGAGGTGCAGGACGGCAACTGGCCGGCGGAGAACAACCCCCTCAAGCATGCGCCGCATACCCTGGCTGATGTACTGGGGGTGTGGGACAGGCCGTATAGCCTGGAGCAGGCGGTGGCACCCAGTGCGCACGTGCGCCAGCACAAGTACTGGCCGGCGGTGAACCGGGTGGACAACGTGTATGGGGACAGAAACCTGTTCTGCGCGTGTGTGCCGGTGGAGGCTTACCGCTGAGATTAGTGCTGGGTTTTTCGCGGGCTTGCCCGCTCCCACAGGAATTGCACCAGATTCAGCCTTGTGCGGTCCCTGTGGGAGCGGGCAGGCCCGCGAAGCAGGCGACGCGGTTACTCGGCTACTGCATTCTTGGCCAGGATGGCATTGGCCAGCTCCATGTCGGAAGCTTGCATCCCTGGGTGCTCTGCCCGTGCCTGGCGCATGGCCGCTTCCAGGAACGGCCCGCGGATTGCGCCTTCGCTGGCGACGAAGCTGCTGGCGTCATCCTGCGCGGCTACTACCAGTTTGTGATCCCGCGAGGTCAGGTAGCTCGATCCAGTGGTTGCACCGGAAGTCATCACGTTACGCCAGAAGGTATCGGCCATGGCCGAGCCAATGGGCAGCGAAAGCAAGGCAGCGGCAGCGATGGCGGTTTTGAGACGCATGTTGAAACACCTCGAAGGGTGAGGGTTAAAGATGCGCGATTGGATCTTTTCTGCCAGGGCAAGTTCCTTGAATACGAAGGACTTTTCGTCAGTTGCAGACACGCAGTACTTCCTCGGTACGGGTCTGCCCGCTAGCCACTTTGGCCTCGCCGCAACGGCGCAGGTCAACCAGGCCATCGGCCAGCGCCTGACGCCGTAAATGGGCCAGATCGGTGTTCGGGCCAATCAAAGCACGCAGGCTCTCACTGGGCTGCAGCAGTTCGAACAACCCCGTGCGCCCATGAAAACCGGTGCCTCGGCAGGTCCGGCAGGTGTCTGAAGGATTCGCTCCACAGTCCGGGCACAACGTACGCACCAGGCGCTGGGCCATGACCCCGACCAGTGTGGCCTTGATCAGGTAGTCGGCCACACCCAGCTCTTGCAGGCGCGTGATTGCCGCGCAGGCATCGTTGGTATGCAGGGTCGACAGGACCAGGTGCCCGGTCAGGGCCGCCTGTACCGCCACCAGGGCCGTTTCGCGGTCGCGGATTTCGCCGATCATGATGATGTCCGGGTCCTGGCGCAGCATGGCCCGCACGGCGCTGGCAAAACCCAGGTCCAGCGCGGGCTGCACCTGTAGCTGGTTGAAGGCCGGTTCCAGGCGTTCGATCGGGTCTTCGATGGTGCACACGTTTACCTGCGGCGTGGCCAGCAGTGTGAGGCTGGTGTACAACGTGCTGGTCTTGCCGGAACCGGTGGGGCCGGTGACCAGGATGATGCCCTGGCGCTGGCGCAGCAGGCTTTGCCACTGAGCCAGCTGCGGCCCCTCCAGGCCGAGGTGGTCGAAGCCCTCGTGCAGTTGGTGTGGGTCGAACACGCGCAGTACCAGCTTTTCGCCGAACGGGGTCGGCAGCGTCGACAGCCGTAGTTCCACTTCACCACCACCCGGTAGCCGGCTTTGCAGGCGGCCGTCCTGGGGCCGACGCTTTTCTGCTACGTCCATGCGGCCAAGGTGTTTCAGGCGGCTGACCAGCGCCAGGGTGACCCCGGCGGGGAAGGCATACACGGTGTGCAGCAGGCCATCGATGCGGTAGCGCAACTGGCCCTGGTCGCGTCGTGGCTCCAGGTGGATATCGCTGGCGCGCTGCTCAATGGCGTATTGCAGCAGCCAGTCGACGATATGCACGATGTGTGCGTCGTCTGCGCTGGCTTCGGTCTGGCGCATGCCCAGTTCCAGCCACTGTTCGAGGTCGCCCAGGCTGGACGATTGCTGGTGCTGCGCGCCCTTTACCGACTGGGCCAAGTGGTGAAACGACTGCCCTGACTGGCGGATTTGTGTGGGGCTGGCCAGCACGCGGCGGATCGGCCGACCCAGGCTGCGGGCCAGGTCTGCCTGCCAGTCGTTCTGGTAGGGCTGGGCGCTGGCGACGGTGATGCCGGAGGGGTCGTCGGCGACGATGAGGATGCCGTGGCGCTGGGCAAAAGCAGGGGACACCAGGCCGGCGACTTGCGGCAGGTCGAGTTGCAGGGGGTCGATACGCAGGTAGGGCTGACCGACCTTGCCGGCCAGCCATTGGCAGAGGTAGTCCACGTCCAGCAGCCGGCCTGGTTGCCGGCGGTCTTCCAGGCAGCAGGCGGCGATGTGTTCCAGCGGGTGGCCGGCGGGCTGTGCGGCGGCGTGTTCGAGTACTTGCAGGGTGTCGTTGGCGTGTAGGTACTGATCGGTGAGCAGGGCCTGAAGCACGCGCTTCAGATCGAGTTCCAGGTTGTCGGGGGTGTGCATGGTTGGCGTCCGTGCCTGATGGGGAAGTGCTGATCAAGGCTAGCCGGGCGGCGGAAGAGCATCGGAGGTGAAGGGTTTCAGGAATTTGCTATTTCTGTGCCGGCGATAGCGCCGCAAATATTCATACAACCGCCAGCTCCACCCGGTGCATGTTGGTCAGGCTCACTTCACCCACACACACCAGGTTACGCAGTTTCTGCGCAATAACCTCGGCCCGGTGCCAGCTCAGGCCGCCAATGCCGACTTCGATGTCCAGCCAGTCATCCTGCTGGCTGACGTGCACGCTGTGCGGGGTCAGGAACTGCAGGGCAAACAGGTTGAGCACGCGGCACAGGCTGTCGGGCTCGGCATCTGCTTGCAGGCGGTAGTGCACGGTGCTGTGGGCGTTGCTGGCGGCCCAGGCGTCGGTACGGGGCTGTGCGTTCATGCTGGTCTCCGCGAATGTGGGAGAAATTCTTGCACGTCAGGCGCGGCATTTTTTCGCTATCATTTGATCATTTTGCCTATTTGATGAATTGATCAATTCAGATAATGCCAATCAGGAGATTGAACAATGCATAGTGAGCTGGACGCCTACGACCGCCGCATTCTCGAACTGCTGCAAGAGGACGCTTCGCTGTCCAGCGCGCAGATCGCCGAGCGCGTGGGGCTGTCGCAATCGCCGTGCTGGCGGCGCATACAGCGCTTGAAGGAAGAGGGGGTGATTCGCGGGCAGGTGACCTTGCTGGACCGCAAGAAAGTCGGCCTGAACACGCAAATTTTCGCCGAGGTGAAGCTCAATGCTCACGGGCGCTCCAACTTCACCGAGTTTACCGAGGCGATCCGCGGGTTTCCGGAGGTGCTGGAGTGTTATGTGCTGATGGGGGCAGTGGACTTTCTACTGCGCATCGTCACGTCGGATATCGAGGCCTACGAACGGTTCTTCTTCGAAAAACTGTCGAACGTGCCGGGTATCCAGGAAGTGAACTCTATTGTGGCGCTGTCCGAGATCAAGTCCACCACCAGCCTGCCGCTGTCGCGGTGAGGCCATTCGCGGCGCCGAACCGCCGCGAAATGGCGACGCGGTATCAAGCCTTGATCAGGTGCTTCCAGCCGCGACTCTGATCCACTGCCCGAGCCTGTTCGATACGTGCGTCCAGCACTTCATCACTGATTGGCAGTTCGGCCAGCTCGTGCAGCTTCTTCAGGTCGCCATACAGGCGGTCCATCTGCGGCGCTTCCAGCACCTGGCGAGCATGGTGTAGCCAGGCCAGCAGTTGCTCGATACGTGGCAGCTGCTCGGCCAGGTCTTCTGGGCGCTGGGTGTACAGCGGCAGCTTCAACGCACGGCCTTCTTCGCCCAGCAGGTGTGCCAGCCAGCTGGCCAGCTGCGCCTTGCCCTGGCGTTCGCCACGGCCTTTGCGCTCCACGGTCCAGGAACGGGCCAGCAGCCAGCGCGAGGTTTCCAGCGAGAACTGGCCCCAGCGCACGTCTTCCAGTTCTTCGGCGAACTGCTCGGGGGCAGCGCGGCGGATGTCTTCGTCATCGTTGCCGGCCTGCACCAGCGGGCGCCAGTCTTCCAGCAGGGCGTCGAGGCTGCTGCGCAGGTCACGGGTGCTCGCGCGTGGCGCGGCCTGGCCAAGGCTGGCGGTGAGGGCGCGCAGCTCGCTCAGGCACTCGACCCAGTCCTGCAGCAGGCGCCAGTGGCCGTTGTGGCGGTACTGCTCGGCCAGGCGCTGGCTGCTGCCCAGCAGTTGCCAGGCCAATGCGGCGTAAGCGTCGTCCAGGGCCATCTCGGCGTCCAGCTCGCTGTGCGGCAGGCCCAACTCGTAGCTGTCCGGCTCCAGCAGGCGGTAGCCACGCTCGGCCTTGCTGATGTCGCAGGGCATCAGCGGCAGGCTGGCGGCCAGCTCGGCGGCAAGCTCCAGCAGTGCTTGCGGGTCACCTTCGCGCAGTTCCAGCTCCAGCTCGCAGATCTCTTCCTTGCGCTTGCCGGCGATCACGAAGCCCTGGTCCAGCGCGGCTTCGATCACCACTTTGCTCTTGCCACGGCCCCAGGCGATTTCGGCGTATTCACGGCTGAAGTCGGTAGTGAACAGCGGCTTGATGGTTTTCTTGTCCAGGTCTGCCAGTTGCTCGGGCCAGCAGGTGGCGTCCAGCTTCTTCAGGTCGAGCTTGACCTTGTCCAGGTTCCATTCGTACTCGTTGCGCTCGGACAGGCCGGCCACGCTGGTGCCGCGGCATTTGAGGGTCTGGATGACGGCATCGCCATCGCGGCGCAGGCGCAGGGCGACACGGGCGGCGGACAGCTCACGCTCGGGGGTGTCGAAGTACTGGTTGAGCAGTTCACGGGTCTGCCAGCCGGACTTGTTGCGCTTTTTCAGCAGAGGGTGCTCGCGCAGGGCGGCAAGGGTCTCGCGGCTGGCGCGGAGCTTCAGTTCGGTTTCTTTGTGCATCACAGACTCGAAAGAGGGGCGTGGTTGGCGGAGAGTCTACAGCAGTCAGCCACCAACGGTTTATTCCAGACAGCGGATAGTCCTATGATGGGCAACGCTTCCGAGGAGTATGTGCATGCCGTTGCCGACGCTGAAAGACCAGTTTGCCGCCTTGATCGCCGCGCCTTCGGTCAGTTGCACCCAACCTGCGCTGGACCAGTCCAACCGCCACGTGATCGACCTGCTGGCGGGGTGGCTGGGCGACCTGGGGTTCAAATGCGACATCCAGCAGGTCACTGCGGGCAAGTTCAACCTGCTGGCCAGCCGCGGCAGCGGCCCGGGTGGCCTGGTGCTGGCCGGGCACAGCGATACCGTCCCCTATGACGAACAACTGTGGGCCAGCGACCCGCTGAAGCTGACCGAGGTCGATGGCCGCTGGGTCGGCCTGGGCAGCTGTGACATGAAGGGCTTTTTCGCCTTGGTCATCGAAGCCGTCATCCCGCTGTTGGAGCACGACTTCAAGCAGCCACTGCTGATCCTCGCCACCTGCGACGAAGAAAGCTCCATGTCCGGTGCCCGCGCCCTGGCTGAGGCCGGCCAGCCCCTGGGCCGTGCTGCGGTCATCGGCGAGCCTACCGGGCTGCGGCCGATCCGCATGCACAAGGGCATTCTCATGGACCGCATCGACATCCTCGGGCGCAGCGGCCATTCGTCGGACCCAAGCCTGGGCCGCAGCGCCCTGGAGGCCATGCACGCGGTGATGGCCGAGCTGATGGGCTTGCGCCAGCAATGGCAGCAAACCTACCGCAACCCGCAGTTCACCGTGCCGACCCCGACCCTGAACTTCGGCTGCATCCACGGCGGCGACAACCCCAACCGCATCTGCGGCCAGTGTGCGCTCGAATTCGACCTGCGGCCGCTGCCGGGCATGGATGTGGAGCAACTGCGCGCAGCCATACGCGAGAAGCTGGTGCCCGTGGCCGAGCGCCATGATGTGCGCATCGACTATGCACCGCTGTTCCCGGAGGTGCCGCCGTTCGAGCAGGCTGCCGATGCCGAGCTGGTGCAAGTGGCGGAACGCCTGACGGGCCATCGCGCCGAAGCGGTGGCGTTTGGCACCGAAGCGCCTTATCTTCAGCAGCTGGGCTGCCAGACCATCGTGCTGGGCCCTGGCGACATCGCCTGTGCCCACCAGCCCGGCGAATACCTTGAAATGTCACGAATCGAGCCTACCGTGCGTCTATTGCGTGACCTGATCCGGCACTATTGCCTGCACTAAACGTCAATCGAGTTGATTCGTTCCTGCCTAGAGGAGACCGCGCGTGACCGCAAGCCTGTTCCGACGATGATCTTGAACGCCCCTTGTATCGCCGTTCTCCGTCCACTTATCCACAGGCCCTGTCATGCCCGACTACGTCAACTGGCTGCGTCATGCCTCCCCGTACATCAATGCCCATCGCGACTGCACCTTCGTGGTCATGCTCCCCGGCGATGGGGTGGAACACCCTAATTTCGGCAACATCGTCCACGACCTGGTGTTGCTGCACAGCCTTGGCGTGCGCCTGGTGCTGGTGCATGGCTCGCGCCCGCAGATCGAAAGCCGATTGGCCGAGCGCGGGCTGACCCCGCACTACCACCATGGCCTGCGTATCACCGATGCCGCCACCCTGGACTGCGTGATCGATGCCGTTGGCGCCCTGCGCCTGGCCATCGAGGCACGCCTGTCGATGGACATCGCCGCGTCGCCGATGCAAGGCTCGCGCCTGCGGGTGGCGTCTGGCAACCTGGTTACCGCACGGCCGATCGGCGTGCTCGAAGGGGTGGACTACCACCACACCGGTGAAGTGCGCCGGGTCGACCGCAAGGGCATCAGCCGCCTGCTCGACGAGCGCTCCATCGTGCTGTTGTCGCCGCTGGGCTACTCGCCCACCGGCGAAATCTTCAACCTGGCCTGTGAAGATGTGGCCACCCGTGCCGCCATCGAACTGGGGGCCGACAAGTTGCTGCTGTTCGGCGCCGAGCCGGGCCTGCTGGACGCCGACGGCAAGCTGGTGCGGGAACTGCGCCCGCAGCAGGTTGCCCCGCACCTGCAGCGTCTGGGCAGCGACTACCAGGGCGAACTGCTGGACGCCGCCGCCGAGGCCTGCAAGGGCGGCGTGGCGCGCAGCCACATTGTCAGTTATGCCGAGGACGGCGCACTGCTGACCGAACTGTTCACCCGGGGTGGTGGCGGTACGCTCGTGTCGCAGGAGCAGTTCGAAGTGGTGCGCGAGGCAACCATCGAGGATGTGGGCGGCTTGCTGGAACTGATCAGCCCGCTGGAAGAGCAGGGCATTCTGGTGCGCCGCTCGCGTGAAGTGCTGGAGCGGGAGATCGAGCAGTTCAGCGTGGTCGAGCGCGAGGGCATGATCATCGCCTGTGCGGCGTTGTACCCGATTGCCGAATCCGAAGCAGGAGAGCTGGCGTGCCTGGCGGTGAACCCGGAATACCGCCACGGCGGGCGCGGGGATGAGTTGCTGGAGCGCATCGAGAGCCGGGCGCGGCAGATGGGGTTGAATACCCTGTTTGTGCTGACGACGCGTACGGCGCACTGGTTCCGTGAGCGCGGTTTTGCACCCAGCGGTGTGGAGCGGCTGCCATCGGCGCGGGCTTCGCTGTACAACTACCAGCGCAATTCGAAGATTTTCGAGAAACCGCTTTAAGCCTGTACCGGCCTCTTCGCGGGACAAGCCCGCTCCCACAGGGTAATCTCCAGTGCTGAAGCTTGTGGCTTACCTGCGGAAGCGGGCGACACCGGTCTCAAACAAGAACGCCGCCCTTGAGGGGCGGCGTTTTTGTTTACACGGTATGCAGGTACCAGTTGTACTCGAGGTCGGAGATCGAGTGCTCGAACTCCTCCAGCTCGCTTTCCTTGCACGCGACGAAGATGTCGATGTACTTCGGATCGATGTACTTGTTGAGGATCTCGCTGTCGTCCAGCTCGCGCAAGGCATCGCGCAGGTTGTTCGGCAGGCTCTGCTCCAGCTGCTCGTACGAGTTGCCTTCGATTGGCTTGCCCGGCTCGATCTTGTTGGTCAGGCCGTGGTGCACGCCTGCCAGCACGGCCGCCATCATCAGGTACGGGTTGGCGTCGGCGCCGGCGACCCGGTGCTCGAGGCGCACGGCATCTGCCGAGCCTGTTGGCACCCGCAGCGCTACGGTGCGGTTGTCCAGGCCCCAGCTTGGCGCGTTCGGAACATAGAACTGCGCGCCAAAGCGGCGGTACGAGTTGACGTTCGGGCAAAGGAACGCCATGGACGCGGGCAGGGTCTCGAGCACACCGCCGACAGCGTGACGTAGCGCGGCGTTCTGCTCGGGATCCTCGCTGGTGAAGATGTTGTGGCCATCTTTGTCCAGCACGGAAATGTGTACATGCAGGCCGTTGCCTGCCTGGCCCGGGTAGGGCTTGGCCATGAAGGTGGTATCCATTTCATGGTCGTACGCAATGTTCTTGATCAACCGCTTGAGCAGTACTGCGTAGTCACAGGCCTTGAGCGGGTCGGGGACGTGGTGCAGGTTGACTTCGAACTGCGCCGGGGCGCTTTCCTTGACGATGGCGTCGGCCGGGATGCCTTGTTCTTTCGCGCCTTCGAGGATGTCCTGCAGGCAGTCGGCATATTCGTCGAGGTCGTCGATCAGGTACACCTGGGTCGACTGCGGGCGTTTGCCCGAAATTGGCGAGCGCGGCGGCTGCGGGCGGCCGTTCACGTTCTCCTGGTCGATCAGGTAGAACTCCAGTTCGAATGCAGCGCAAATGGTGAGGCCCATCTCGTCGAACTTGCTCACCACCTGACGCAGCACTTCACGAGGGTCGGCGAAGAACGGCTCGCCTTCGATCTCGTGCATGGTCATCAGCAGTTGGGCAGTGGGGCGCTTTTGCCACGGCTCGTTACAGAGCGTGTCGGGGATCGGGTAGCAGATGCGGTCAGCATCGCCAATGTCCAGGCCAAGCCCGGTACTTTCGACGGTGGAACCGTTGATGTCCAGGGCGAAGAGGGAGGCCGGCAGGTTGATGCCTTTCTCGTAAACCTTGTGGAGGCTGGTGCGCTCAATGCGCTTGCCGCGCACCACACCATTCATATCTGCAATCAGAAGGTCAACGTAGAGAACCTCAGGATGTTCCTTAAGGAACGCGTTCGCTTCGTTAAGCTGAACGGCACGCGGGGGTACCGACATGATGCAACACCTTTGTTGTTAAAAATATCAATCAAGGGGGGCTTGCAGGACCAGTCAATCGAAAAGCCATACTGATGTCAAGCCAACCCCATGATGCCCTGAAATGGCACATCTACGGCAGATTTGCTGCAAATCGGGGCGTGCCATTATCCGCTATTTCACCTGCAAAGGGGTATCTCAAGCGTGCCGTCTTTTATTTTTTACGCGGGTGTTGTGTAAAAAAATGAACAAGGCTAAGCTCGGTCACAACCCAGAACACAATAATACGAGGGTCACATGGTCCGCTTGCCGCGACCTGAAAGCACTGCCTGCGCAGTGCCAACGGGTACCTCTGTCGTTTTTGCAAGCTTCGTCAATGGCGTGGTCGCCCTGGCCGCAATAATTGACGTTTGGCGTCTACGGTCCTGGCCTCGAAGCGGCTTGCCGCCTTTCACTTCGTCTTCCTGCCCTTCCAACTCATTATGGACACACTTGTTTTCAGTGTATCCACTGCGGCGCTGCGCGGGGGTTTTTGCTTTAGCAATCTACTCCATCCAGAATCAACGTGCGGCCCACCTTACCTCCTGAGGTATTTATGAGTAACAACCTCGACCAGCTCACCGATTGGTTGAAAGAGCACAAGATCACCGAAGTCGAATGCATGATCAGTGACCTGACCGGCATCACGCGCGGCAAGATTTCGCCCACCAACAAATTCATCGCTGAAAAAGGCATGCGCCTGCCCGAGAGCGTGCTGCTGCAGACCGTGACTGGCGACTACGTCGACGACGACATCTATTACGAACTGCTCGACCCGGCCGACATCGACATGATCTGCCGCCCCGACGAGAACGCCGTGTTCCTGGTGCCGTGGGCCATCGAGCCGACAGCGCAGGTGATCCACGACACCTACGACAAGAAGGGCAACCCGGTCGAACTGTCGCCGCGCAACGTGTTGAAGAAAGTCCTCAAGCTCTACGCCGACAAGGGCTGGCAGCCGATTGTCGCGCCCGAGATGGAGTTCTACCTGACCAAGCGCAGCGAAGACCCGGACTTCCCGTTGCAGCCCCCGGTAGGCCGTTCGGGCCGCCCGGAAACCGGCCGCCAGTCGTTCTCGATCGAAGCCGCCAACGAATTCGACCCGCTGTTCGAAGACGTGTACGACTGGTGCGAACTGCAGCAGCTGGACCTGGACACGCTGATTCACGAAGACGGCACGGCGCAGATGGAAATCAACTTCCGTCACGGCAACGCCCTGCACCTGGCCGACCAGATCCTGGTGTTCAAGCGCACCATGCGCGAGGCTGCACTCAAGCACAACGTGGCCGCCACCTTCATGGCCAAGCCCATGACCGGCGAGCCGGGCAGTGCCATGCACCTGCACCAGAGCGTGGTCGACCTGGCCACTGGCAAGAACATCTTCAGCAATGAAGACGGCAGCATGAGCGAGCTGTTCCTCAACCACATTGGTGGCTTGCAGAAGTTCATCCCCGAGGCGCTGCCGCTGTTCGCCCCCAACGTCAACTCGTTCCGCCGCTTCCTGCCCGACACGTCGGCGCCGGTGAACGTGGAGTGGGGCGAAGAAAACCGCACTGTCGGCCTGCGCGTACCGGATGCCGGCCCGCAAAGCCGCCGGGTCGAGAACCGCCTGCCGGGCGCTGACGCCAACCCTTACCTGGCCATTGCCGCCAGCCTGCTGTGTGGCTACATCGGCATGGTCGAAGGCATCGATGCCAGCGCGCCGGTGCAGGGCCGTGGCTACGAACGCCGCAACCTGCGCCTGCCGCTGACCATCGAAGATGCCCTGGAGCGCATGGAAAACAGCCGTGCGTTGGTGCAGTACCTGGGCAAGAAATTCATTACCGGCTACGTCGCCACCAAGCGCGCCGAGCACGAGAACTTCAAACGCGTCATCAGTTCCTGGGAGCGTGAGTTCCTGCTGTTCGCTGTCTGATAAACCCTGGGGCCGCTGGAGCGCGGCTGTCGAACAACGGAGAAGCACATGAGCGTCAACAACCCGCAAACCCGTGAATGGCAAACCCTGAGCGGGGAGCACCATCTCGCACCTTTCAGTGACTACAAGCAGCTGAAGGAGAAGGGGCCGCGCATTATCACCAAGGCCCAGGGCGTGCATTTGTGGGACAGCGAGGGGCACAAGATCCTCGACGGCATGGCGGGCCTGTGGTGCGTGGCGGTCGGTTACGGCCGTGAAGAGCTGGTGCAGGCGGCACAAAAGCAGATGCGCGAGCTGCCGTACTACAACCTGTTCTTCCAGACTGCTCACCCGCCTGCGCTGGAACTGGCCAAGGCGATCACCGATGTGGCGCCCGAAGGCATGACCCATGTGTTCTTCACCGGCTCCGGCTCAGAAGGCAACGACACCGTGCTGCGCATGGTGCGTCACTACTGGGCGCTGAAGGGCAAACCGCACAAGCAGACCATCATCGGCCGTATCAACGGCTATCACGGCTCCACCTTCGCCGGTGCTTGCCTGGGCGGCATGAGCGGCATGCACGAGCAGGGCGGCCTGCCGATCCCGGGCATCGTGCACATCCCGCAGCCGTACTGGTTCGGCGAAGGCGGTGACATGACCCCGGATGCGTTCGGTGTCTGGGCGGCCGAGCAGCTGGAGAAGAAAATCCTCGAAGTGGGCGAAGACAACGTCGCCGCCTTCATCGCCGAGCCTATCCAGGGCGCAGGCGGCGTGATCATCCCGCCAGAAACCTATTGGCCGAAGGTGAAGGAGATTCTTGCCAAGTACGACATCCTGTTCGTTGCCGACGAAGTCATCTGCGGTTTCGGCCGTACCGGCGAATGGTTCGGCTCTGACTATTACGACCTCAAGCCCGACCTTATGACCATCGCCAAGGGCCTGACCTCCGGTTACATCCCCATGGGCGGTGTGATCGTGCGTGACAAAGTGGCCAAGGTCATCAGCGAAG
Source organism: Pseudomonas sp. GW460-LB5 (assembly GCF_059423245.1). Lineage (NCBI taxonomy): Bacteria > Pseudomonadati > Pseudomonadota > Gammaproteobacteria > Pseudomonadales > Pseudomonadaceae > Pseudomonas > Pseudomonas sp. GW460-LB5. The sequence goes on along the minus strand of NZ_JBWKXT010000013.1, from coordinate 44,932 downwards.
GCGGTGACTTCAACCACGGTTTCACCTATTCGGGTCATCCGGTCGCGGCCGCGGTGGGCCTGGAAAACCTGCGCATCCTGCGCGACGAGAAAATTGTCGAGAAGGCGCGCACTGAAGCGGCACCGTATTTGCAAAAGCGTTTGCGTGAGCTGCAGGACCACCCGCTGGTGGGTGAAGTCCGTGGCCTTGGCATGCTCGGCGCGATCGAGCTGGTCAAGGACAAGGCCACCCGCAGCCGTTACGAGGGCAAGGGTGTGGGCATGATCTGCCGTAACTTCTGCTTCGAAAATGGCCTGATCATGCGCGCGGTGGGTGACACCATGATCATCGCGCCGCCGCTGGTGATCAGCCATGCGGAGATCGACGAGCTGGTGGAAAAGGCGCGCAAATGCCTGGACCTGACGCTCCAGGCGATCAACTGAGCACCTGCTAGGCTAGCGATGTGACATTAAGTCGTTACAACGCCCTGCTTTCCTTGATACAGGGCCTTGTAACTTGCCAGACTAGCGACTGTTTCAGTCGCCGCGCGCTCTGCACCGTGGGTCCTGGCTGCTGAACGGAAGGCTAAACAAAAATTCTGGAGCATTACGCATGAAGAAAATGGGCAAGACGTTGCTGGCCGCCGCCCTTATGGGTGCCATGGCCTCCGCTGTTCAGGCTGAAGACAAGGTGTTGAACGTCTACAACTGGTCGGACTACATCGCGCCGGACACCATCGCCAAGTTCGAGAAGCAGACCGGTATCAAGGTCAAGTACGACGTCTTCGACAGCAACGAAACCCTCGAAGCCAAGCTGCTGGCAGGCAAGTCGGGCTACGACATCGTGGTGCCGTCCAACAACTTCCTGGCCAAGCAGATCAAGGCGGGTGTTTACGAGGAGCTGGACCGTTCCAAGCTGCCGAACTGGAAGAACCTCGACCCCGACCTGCTCAAAGCCGTTGGCGATGCCAGCGACAAGGACAACAAGCACGCCTTCCCGTACATGTGGGGCTCGATCGGCATCGGCTACAACCCGGAGAAGGTCAAGGCCGCGCTGGGCGTGGACAAGATCGACTCGTGGGACGTGGTGTTCAAGCCTGAGAACATCGCCAAGCTCAAAAGCTGCGGTGTGAGCTTCCTCGATGCACCGACCGAAATGATCCCGGCCGCGCTGCACTACCTGGGCCTGCCGAGCAACAGCACCAAAAAAGAAGACCTGAAGGCCGCCGAGGACCTGTTCCTCAAGATTCGTCCTTCGATCACCTACTTCCACTCGTCCAAGTACATCGGCGACATGGCCAACGGCAACATCTGCGTGGCGGTCGGTTACTCGGGTGACCTGGAGCAGTCCAAGGCCCGCGCCCACGAAGCTGGCGACAAGGTGAAAGTGGACTACGTCATTCCGAAAGAAGGCGCCGGTACCTTCTATGACATGGTCGCCATCCCCAAAGATGCCGAGCATAAAGACGCCGCCTATCAGTTCATGGACTTCCTGATGCAGCCGGAAATCATGGCCGAGATCACCAACGCCGTGCGCTTCCCGAACGGCAACCAGGCTGCCACTGCGCTCGTGAACAAAGACATCAGCGGTGACCCGAGCATCTACCCGCCTGCCGAAGTGAAGAAGCAGCTGTACGCGATCGCTGCGCCTGACGCTTCTGTGCAGCGTGTAATCACCCGCAGCTGGACCAAGATCAAATCGGGCAAATAAGCCCTATGCGACACCTCTGGGCCGGGCTTTACCGGCCCAGAGCCAGTGAAAGGCAATTGTTGATTGCGGCATCGAAGCTGCGAAGGTAAGTTGCGCGCCGGTTTTGCGTGTGCGGCAGCATTGTCGCGACCCAGGCACTGATTGTGAGGAGCACCCACTTGTCTATTTCTGTATACCGCAAGGCCTTGATGGCTGGTGCGGGCCTGACGCTGGCATGCAGCGTCCAAGCGGCGCCTACGGTGCACTTCTACAACTGGTCCGACTATATCGGCCCGACCACACTCGCGGATTTCGAGAAAGCAACGGGCATCAAGCCCGTGCAGGACGTGTTCGATTCCAACGAAACCCTGGAAGGCAAGCTGCTGGCCGGTAATACCGGCTATGACGTGGTGGTGCCGTCCAACCATTTCCTCGGCAAGCAGATCAAGGCGGGCGCGTTCCAGAAGCTCGACAAGAACCTGCTGCCCAATTATTCCAACCTGGACCCTGGGTTGATGAAGCGCCTGGAAAAGAACGACCCGGGCAACCAGTACGCCGTGCCTTACCTGTGGGGCACCAACGGCATCGGTTACAACGTCGACAAGGTGAAGGCCGCGCTGGGCGTGGACACCATCGACTCCTGGGCCGTGCTGTTCGAACCCGAGAACATGAAGAAGCTCTCCAAGTGCGGCGTGGCCTTCCTCGACTCGGCGGACGAAATGCTGCCGGCGGTACTCAACTACATGGGGCTCAACCCCAACAGCACCGACCCCAAGGATTATGCAAAAGCGGAGCAGAAGCTGCTGGCCGTGCGCCCGTACGTGACCTACTTCCACTCGTCCAAGTACATCACCGACCTGGCCAACGGCGACATCTGCGTCGCGGCAGGCTTCTCCGGAGATGTGTTCCAGGCCAAGGCCCGCGCTGAAGAAGCGAAGAAGGGTGTGAACCTGGCCTATGCCATTCCCAAGGAAGGCGGCAACCTCTGGTTCGACGTGCTGGCGATCCCCAAGGATGCCAAGAACGTCAAAGAGGCCCACGCCTTCATCAACTATTTGCTGAAACCTGAGGTTATCGCCCAGGTCAGTGATTACGTCGGTTACGCCAACCCGAACCCCAAGGCTGGCGACCTGATGGACCAGGCCGTGAGGACTGACGCCGCGGTATACCCACCGCAGGAAGTGCTGGACAAGATGTTCGTCAACAGTGAGTTGCCACCCAAGGTGCAACGTTTGATGACCCGCAGCTGGACCAAGGTCAAGTCGGGCAAGTAACAATCCAGGCCCGCCGCAAAGCAGGGGCGGGCACACAAATCTTGTTGGGAGTTTCACTCATGGCAGTTGCCTCCGGTGCCTATAAGAAAGCCCTCGAGGGTGGCCAGCAACCCAAGCAGGTGCTGGTCAAGATCGACCGGGTCACGAAAAAATTCGACGAAACCATCGCCGTAGACGATGTGTCGCTGGAAATCCGCAAAGGCGAGATCTTTGCCCTGCTGGGTGGCTCCGGTTCTGGCAAATCGACCTTGCTGCGCATGCTGGCCGGCTTCGAGCGCCCGACCGAAGGGCGAATCTTCCTCGATGGCGTCGACATCACCGACATGCCGCCCTACGAGCGGCCGATCAACATGATGTTCCAGTCTTATGCGCTGTTCCCGCACATGACCGTGGCGCAGAACATCGCCTTTGGCCTGCAGCAGGACAAGATGCCCAAGGCCGAGATCGATGCCCGCGTGGAGGAGATGCTCAAGCTGGTGCACATGACCCAGTACGCCAAGCGCAAGCCGCACCAGTTATCCGGTGGCCAGCGTCAGCGTGTGGCCCTGGCCCGCTCGCTGGCCAAGCGCCCCAAGCTGCTGCTGCTCGACGAGCCGATGGGGGCGCTGGACAAGAAACTGCGTTCGCAGATGCAGCTGGAACTGGTGGAGATCATCGAGCGGGTGGGCGTGACCTGCGTGATGGTGACCCACGACCAGGAAGAGGCCATGACCATGGCCCAGCGCATTGCCATCATGCACCTGGGCTGGATTGCCCAGATCGGCTCGCCCGTGGACATTTACGAAACGCCGACCAGCCGCCTGGTGTGCGAGTTCATCGGTAACGTCAACCTCTTCGAAGGTGATGTGGTCGATGATGCCGAAGGCTACGCGATCATTGCCAGCCCGGAGCTTGAGCGCAAGATCTACGTGGGCCATGGCATCACCACCTCGGTGGAAGACAAGCACATCACCTACGCCCTGCGCCCGGAAAAGCTGCTGGTAACCACCAAGCAGCCGGATTTCGAGCACAACTGGTCGCGCGGCAAGGTGCATGACATCGCCTACCTGGGTGGCCACTCGGTGTTCTACGTGGAGTTGCCGAGCGGCAAGGTTGTGCAGTCGTTCGTCGCCAACGCCGAGCGCCAGGGTACCCGCCCGACCTGGGGCGATGAAGTGTACGTGTGGTGGGAAGACGACAGCGGCGTGGTACTGCGGTCATGAAACTGCGCAAGCTCAAGCGAGCCTTCCAGCGCCTCACCCCGCGGGGGCGGCACGTGGTGATCGGCGTGCCGTTCATCTGGCTGTTCCTGTTCTTCATGCTGCCGTTCTTCATCGTGCTGAAGATCAGCTTCGCCGAAGCCGATGTGGCGATCCCGCCGTATACCGAGATCTACAGCTACGTCGAAGACAAGATCCAGTTGGTGCTCAACCTGGCCAACTATGGCTTGTTGACCGAGGATGAGCTGTACCTCTCGGCTTACCTGGGCTCGTTGAAGATGGCTTTCTTCAGCACCCTGCTGTGCCTGCTGATCGGCTTCCCGATGGCCTACGCCATTGCCAACGCCAAGAAGGAAACCCAGACCGTCCTGCTGCTGTTGATCATGATGCCGACATGGACCGCGATCCTGATCCGCGTCTATGCCTGGATGGGTATCCTGAGCAACAACGGCCTGCTCAACGGCTTCCTGATGTGGACCGGGTTGATCGACCAGCCGCTGCAGATCCTCAACACCAACCTGGCGGTGTACATCGGCGTGGTCTATTCGTACCTGCCGTTCATGATCCTGCCGCTGTTCGCCAACCTGGTGAAGCATGACCCGAGCCTGCTCGAGGCTGCATCCGACCTGGGCTCGAGCACTTTCAACAGCTTCTGGAAGATTACCGTTCCGCTGTCGAAGAACGGCATCATCGCCGGCTGCATGCTGGTGTTCATCCCGGTGGTGGGCGAGTTCGTGATCCCAGAACTGCTCGGCGGCCCGGAAACCCTGATGATCGGCAAGGTGCTGTGGCAAGAGTTCTTCAACAACCGTGACTGGCCGGTAGCTTCTGCGCTGGCGGTAGTGATGCTGGCGATCCTGATCGTGCCGATCCTGCTGTTCAACCGCAGCCAGGCCAAAGAAATGGAGGGCCGCGCATGAAACGCTTCAGTTTCTCCAAGCTGATGCTGGTGCTTGGCTTGCTGTTCATCTACCTGCCGATGCTGATCCTGGTGATCTACTCGTTCAACGCCTCCAAGCTGGTGACGGTGTGGGGGGGCTGGTCGATCAAGTGGTACGTCGGCCTGCTCGACAACACCCAGCTGATGGGTTCGGTGATGCGCTCGCTGGAAATCGCCTGCTACACGGCGGTGGCAGCGGTGGCGCTGGGTACCCTGGCGGCCTTTGTGCTGACCCGGGTCACCCGCTTCAAGGGCCGCACGCTGTTCGGTGGCCTGGTCACTGCGCCGCTGGTAATGCCTGAAGTGATCACCGGTCTGTCGCTGTTGCTGCTGTTTGTGGCCATGGCGCAGATGATCGGCTGGCCCCAGGAGCGCGGCATCGTCACCATCTGGATTGCCCACACCACGTTCTGTGCAGCGTATGTGGCGGTAGTGGTGTCGGCACGCCTGCGTGAGCTGGACCTGTCGATCGAAGAAGCGGCGATGGACCTGGGTGCCAAGCCGTGGAAGGTGTTCTTCCTGATCACCATCCCGATGATCGCGCCATCGCTGGCAGCAGGCGGCATGATGTCGTTCGCGCTGTCGCTGGACGACCTGGTGCTGGCCAGCTTCGTGTCCGGCCCGGGCTCGACCACCTTGCCGATGGAGGTGTTCTCGGCAGTGCGCCTGGGCGTGAAGCCGGAGATCAACGCCGTGGCCAGCCTGATCCTGCTGTCGGTGTCGCTGGTGACCTTCTTTGTCTGGTACTTCAGCCGCCGCAGCGAAGAGCGTCGTCGCAAGGCGATTCAGCAGGCGATCGAGGAAGGCGCTGCGGCCAACGCTTCGCAGCCGCAGGTCAAGCGCCCGACACAGGTGGCTGCGTCGGCCTGACCCGGCCCTTTCGCGGCGGTTCGGCCCTTTCGCGC
>NZ_JBWKXT010000013.1:0-38936 GCF_059423245.1 Pseudomonas sp. GW460-LB5 | reverse complement strand
CCCCCCCCCCCCCCCCCCCCCCCCCCAAGGCTCCAGCATCGAATCAAAGCCATACTGCATCCCAGTGTGGATATTCCCGGACACTTCTGACCAATCCAGCCCTCAATGGATTGGCAACAATGTACCGGGCTACATGCACCATGCTTTCCTCCCTTCTCAATGACCGGTCCTGATACCCAGGCTGCCATACCGGGTCATGCTTAACCCCTGCCTGATGTAATGCGAGACTGGAGCGGGACTTGAACCTGCGCATCAGGGTAGCCAGTGTTGTTCCTTTCAGCTCGATCAGCCAATGCAGATGGTCTGGCATCAGCACCCACGCCAGTGAGCGGCAGGCGTGCTCTTGATCGGCTTGCCGCAATTGGTGAATGACTAACCGGGCATGGTGGAAGTCATCGAATAGCGGCTTGCGCTGATGGGTAACAGTGGTCAGCAGATACAGCCTGCCAAGTTCTGAATAGCGACCACGACGAAGCAGATGGGATTGGGCCCTGGGCATCAGGTTCTTCCTTGAATAGAGATCAACATCCCAAGGTAGTGGCTGTGTTGCACCCCCAGGGAAGCAGATGATTTCTGGATATGGCAGGACCGGCCCTTTCGCGGGTGAACCCGCTCCCACAGGTACTGCACAGGATTCAGCCTATGCACGATCTCTGTGGGAGCGGGTTCACCCGCGAAGAGGCCGGCACAGGCTGTGAAAATGCCGGAGTGATGCGCGTCAGTGATGTTTATCGAACCCTGAACTACGCTCACAGTCGCATTCCACAAATCATTTGTGCACAAGCAAGGAGCCAGCATGGCGTTGATACGTCCGTTGTCGGTCGTCTGCCTGGGGCTGCTTTACATGCTCACTGGCTGTAGCAAGGAAGAGGTCCCCGAGACGCTGCCTCGGGTTGGTGTGCAGCAGGTCCAGCCCACCGACTTCGCTGCCCGGGTTACCCTGACCGGCGACGTACAGGCGCGGGTGCAGACCGACCTGTCATTCCGGGTTGGCGGCAAGATCATTTCGCGCAGCGTGGACGTGGGCGATCACGTGAAGGCCAACCAGGTGCTGGCCCGGCTGGACCCGAAAGACCTGCAGAACAACGTCAACTCGGCCAAGGCCGAGGTGTTTGCCGCGCAGGCGCGGGTTACCCAGACCAGCGCGGCCTTTGTGCGCCAGCAAAAACTGTTGCCCAAGGGCTACACCAGCCAGAGCGAGTACGATTCCGCCGAAGCCGCGCTGCGCAGTAACCAGAGCGCGCTCAAGGCCGCCCAGGCGCAACTGGCTAACGCCAACGAACAACTCAGCTATACCGCACTGGTCTCCGAGGCCGCCGGGGTCATCACCGAGCGCCAGGCCGAGGTTGGCCAGGTGGTGCAGGCGACCATGCCAATCTTCAGCCTGGCCACTGACGGCGACCGCGATGCAGTGTTCAACGTCTACGAATCACTGCTGGTAGCGCCGCCCAGCGATGCGGGGGTGATCGTCAGCCTGCTGGACGACCCCAAGGTCCAGGCGCATGGCTTCGTGCGCGAGATCACGCCCACGGTGTCTGCGCAAAGCGGCACGGTGCAGGTCAAGGTAGGCCTGAAGGACGTACCAGCAGGTATGCAACTGGGCGCACCCGTGACCGCCACCACCAATGCTCAGGGCCGGCCCAGCATCGAGCTGCCGTGGTCGGCACTGACCAAGGCCCTGCATGACCCCGCCGTGTGGGTGGTGGGCGAGGGCGACAAGGTGGAATTGCGCAAAGTCGAAGTCAGCCGTTACCTCACCGGCAAGATTGTGGTCGCCAGTGGCCTGAAGGGTGGTGAAACCGTGGTGGTCACGGGTGGGCAGCTGCTGCACCCCGGCATGCAGGTGCAAAAGGTCGACGCCAAGGCCCAAGGGGGTGAGCTATGAAGCGCCTGCTGCTGATGCTGTCGGCCGGCGTATTGCTGGCTGGCTGCAGTAGCGAGGAAGAGGCCCCCGAGCCGGTTCGGCCGGTGCTGTCGGTCAAGGTCGAACCCCAGGTACAGGCGCAACTGGGCCGCTTCGCCGGCAGTATCCAGGCGCGTTTCGAAAGCACCCTGGGCTTCCGGGTTTCCGGGCGCATTGCCCGGCGCTGGCTGGATGTGGGCGCCCAGGTGAAGCCCGGCGACACCTTGGCCACCCTCGACCCCACCGACCAGCAGAACCAGCTGCGCGCCGCCGAAGGCGACCTGGCCAAGGTGCAGGCGCAGTGGATCAACGCCCAGGCCGATGCCCGTCGCCAGCAACAGCTGTATGACCGTGGCGTTGGTGCCCAGGCCCAGCTGGATATCGCCCAGACCAACCTGAAAACCACCAGTGCGGCGCTGGAGCAGGCGCGCTCTGCGCTCAGCCAGGCTCGCGACCAGCTCGACTACAGCACCTTGCGCACCGACCACGCCGCCGTGATCACCGCATGGCAGGCCGAAGCCGGGCAAACCGTTACGGCCGGCCAAGCGGTGGTGACCTTGGCCCGACCGGATGTGAAAGAAGCGGTAATCGACCTGCCGATCGGGCTGGCTGAGCAGTTGAGCAAAGGCCTGACCTTCACCGTTGCCTCGCAACTCGACCCGACCATCAGCACCACGGCCAGCCTGCGCGAACTGGAACCCCAGGCCGACGCCACCACCCGTACCCGCCGCGCCCGCCTGACGCTGGCCAGCACGCCAGCGGCGTTCCACCTGGGCACTGCCATCAGCGTGACCCTGAGTTCTGAAGTGACGCCTCGTAGCGAGCTGCCCTTGAGCGCGTTGCTGGAGCGTGACGGCAAGACCCAGGTGTGGGTGATCGATACGCAGCAGAAGACCGTGGCAACCCGTGACGTGGAGCTGATCGAGCGTACCGCCGACAGCATCGTGCTGACGTCAGGCGTGCAGCCCGGCGAGCGCGTGGTTACCGCGGGTGTGAACAGCCTCAAGCCTGGCCAGAAGGTCACCTTCGACGAGGATGCGCAATGAAAGGAAGCTTCAACCTCTCCGAATGGGCGCTCAAGCACCAGTCATTCGTGTGGTATCTGATGTTCGTTGGCCTGCTGATGGGGATTTTTTCGTACTTCAACCTCGGGCGCGAGGAAGACCCGTCATTCACCATCAAGACCATGGTCATCCAGACCCGCTGGCCCGGCGCGACCCAGGACGAAACCCTGTACCAGGTCACCGACCGCATCGAGAAAAAGCTCGAAGAACTCGACTCGCTCGACTACACCAAGAGCTACACCCGCCCCGGTGAATCCACGGTCTACGTCTACCTGCGCGACACCACCAAGGCCAAGGACATTCCGGATATCTGGTACCAGGTGCGCAAGAAGATCCAGGACATTCGTGGCGAATTCCCGGCGGGCATCCAGGGCCCGGGTTTCAACGACGAATTCGGTGATGTATTCGGCTCGATCTATGCCTTTACCGCCGACGGCCTGACCTTGCGCCAACTGCGTGACTACGTGGAACAGGCCCGGGCCGAGGTGCGCGATGTGCCCAACATCGGCAAGATCGAGCTGGTCGGCACTCAGGACGAAGTGCTGTACCTGAACTTCTCCACCCGCAAGCTGGCCGCCCTGGGCATTGACCAGCGCCAGGTGATGCAGGCCCTGCAATCGCAGAACGCGGTGACCCCGGCTGGCGTCATCGAGGCCGGCCCGGAACGTATTTCGGTGCGTACCTCCGGCCAGTTTGCCTCGGAAAAGGACCTGCAAACCGTCAACCTGAGGATCAACGACCGCTTCTTCCGCCTGGCCGACATCGCCGACATCGAGCGCGGATACGTCGACCCGCCTTCACCGATGTTCCGCTACAACGGCCAGACGGCGTTGGGCCTGGCCATCGGCATGAAGGCCGGTGGCAATATCCAGGTGTTCGGTGAGGCGCTGAAAAAGCGCATGGACAAAGTGGTCCAGGACTTACCGATAGGTGTCGGCGTACACACCGTGTCGGACCAGTCCGTGGTGGTCAAGCAAGCGGTCGGCGGCTTTACCAGTGCGCTGTTCGAGGCAGTGGTGATTGTGCTGGCCGTCAGTTTTGTCAGCCTCGGCGTGCGTGCGGGCCTGGTGGTGGCCTGTTCGATCCCGCTGGTGCTGGCCATGGTGTTCGTGTTCATGGAGTACAGCGGCATCACCATGCAGCGGATTTCGCTGGGGGCGTTGATCATTGCGCTTGGCCTGCTGGTGGACGATGCGATGATTACCGTGGAGGTGATGGTCACGCGGCTGGAAATGGGCGAAAGCAAGGAGCAGGCGGCGACATTCGCCTACACCTCCACAGCCTTTCCCATGCTGACCGGCACCTTGGTGACCGTGGCGGGTTTTGTGCCTATCGGCCTGAACGCCAGCTCCGCGGGTGAATACACCTTCACCCTGTTCGCGGTCATCGCCGTGGCCCTGATCGTGTCTTGGGTGGTGGCAGTGTTCTTTGCGCCGGTGCTAGGGGTGCATATTCTCAAGAGCGACAAGGTCAAGGCCCATGAGGCCGAGCCTGGCCGTGTCGGGCGGGCATTTGAAGGCGGGTTGCTGTGGTGCATGCGCAACCGCTGGTTGACCATCATCGGTACCGTGGTGCTGTTCGCGCTGGCGCTCTTTTGCATGCGCTTCGTGCAGAACCAGTTCTTCCCGTCCTCGGACCGCCCGGAAATTCTCGTCGACCTCAACCTGCCACAGAACGCCTCGATCGAGGAAACGCGCAAGGTGGTCGACCGCTTCGAGGCGCGGATCAAGGACGACCCGGACCTGGTGCACTGGAGCACTTACATTGGTCAGGGTGCGGTCCGCTTCTACCTGCCCCTCGACCAGCAGTTGCAGAACCCTTACTACGCGCAGCTGGTGATTGTCAGCAAAGGCTTCGAAGAGCGCCAGGGCATGATGGAGCGTTTGCAGAAGATCCTGCATGAAGAGTTCGTCGGCATTGGCTCCAATGTGCAGTCGCTGGAAATGGGCCCGCCTGTAGGGCGGCCGATCCAGTACCGGGTCAGTGGTCCTGATATCGATCAGGTGCGCAAGCACGCGATCGAACTGGCCACCTTGCTTGACCAGAACAAGCACATCGGCGAGATGATCTACGACTGGAACGAGCCGGGTAAGGTGCTGCGGGTGGAAATCGCCCAGGACAAGGCACGCCAGCTGGGGCTGTCGTCGGAAGACGTGGCCAATGTGATGAACAGCATCGTCAGTGGCGTGCAGATCACCCAGGTCAACGACAACATCTACCTGGTGGACGTGGTCGCTCGCGCCGAAGACAGTGAGCGCGGCTCGCCCGATACCCTGCAGAACCTGCAGATTCTCACCCCCAATGGTACTTCGATCCCGCTGCTGTCATTCGCTACCGTGCGCTACGAGCTGGAGCAGCCGCTGGTGTGGCGCCGGGATCGCAAGCCGACCATCACCCTCAAGGCTTCGGTCACTGGCGAGATCCAGCCCACCGACCTGGTGGCGCAGCTCAAGCCGAAGATCGATGAGTTCGCCAGCCAGCTGCCGGTCGGTTACGAAGTGGCCACTGGCGGTACGGTGGAGGAGAGCAGCAAGGCCCAGGGCCCGATCGCCAAGGTCATTCCGCTGATGCTGTTCCTGATGGCGACCTTCCTGATGATCCAGCTGCACAGCGTGCAGAAGCTGTTCCTGGTGGTCAGCGTGGCGCCGCTGGGGTTGATCGGTGTAGTGCTGGCGCTGGTGCCCACCGGTACCCCGATGGGCTTCGTGGCGATCCTCGGCATCCTGGCGCTGGCGGGCATCATCATTCGTAACTCGGTGATTCTGGTGACCCAGATCGACGAGTTCGAAGCCCAGGGCTTCTCGCCTTGGGATGCGGTTGTGGAAGCCACCAACCATCGTCGGCGGCCGATCCTGCTGACTGCGGCGGCGGCGAGCCTGGGGATGATCCCGATCGCCCGCGAGGTGTTCTGGGGGCCGATGGCCTACGCCATGATTGGCGGGATCATCGTGGCAACGCTGCTGACGCTGCTGTTCCTGCCGGCGCTGTATGTGGCCTGGTACAAGATTCGCGAGCCGCAGAAACAAAACTGAAGCCTTGTACGGACCCTGTGGGAGCGGGTTCACCCGCGAATGCGACGGTAGCTCCACCCTCGCATTCGCGGGTGAACCCGCTCCCACAGGGCTTTGCGTCGGCTGTTGAATCGCAATTTTGATTTGGTTATATAAACATTCTTAAACAGTATTTTTAAGAATAACTCCGCCTCACTACTATTGCCCTCAAGCCAGGCGCAAATCCCCTTCAAACCTCTGCCCGGCACCCTCACTCCAAGGAGAACGAGCATGAGTGCATCTCTGCGTAGCATCGACGGTCAGGACGAAGCCACCATTCTGCGTGAAATCCAGAGCGCTTTGCGCGACCTGCGGTTTGGTGCGGTGGAGATCACTGTGCACAACGCTCAGGTCGTACAGATCGAGCGCAAGGAGAAGTTCCGCCTGCAACAGCCCGGCAACAAGTCCGGCTGAGCACGCCCTACATCCAAAATTAGAAAAATGCCAATCGGGAGCTTCACCATGTCCATCCGCCGTTATGCGCTCGCCGCCCTGGCCAGTGCTGTTTTTGCCGGTTCCGCCATCGCCAAGGACTACGAACTGCTGAACGTGTCCTACGACCCGACCCGCGAGCTGTATCAGCAGTACAACGCCGAGTTCATCAAGCACTGGCAGCAGGCCCACCCGGGCGACAAGGTGAAGATCCAGCAATCCCATGGTGGCTCGGGCAAGCAGGCCCGTGCGGTGATCGACGGCTTGCGCGCCGACGTGGTGACCCTGGCCCTGGCCGGCGACATCGACGAAGTTGCCAAGCTTGGCAAGACCCTGCCGGACAACTGGCAGACCCGTCTGCCGGACGCCAGCACCCCGTACACCTCGACCATCGTGTTCCTGGTGCGCAAGGGCAACCCGAAAGGTATCAAGGACTGGGGCGACCTGATCAAGAAGGACGTTTCGGTCATCACCCCCAACCCGAAGACTTCCGGCGGTGCGCGCTGGAACTTCCTGGCGGCCTGGGCCTATGGCCTGAAGACCGGTGGTAGCGAAGACAAGGCCAAGGCCTACGTGCAGGAGCTGTTCAAGCACGTACCGGTGCTGGATACCGGCGCCCGTGGCTCGACCATCACCTTCGTCAACAACGGCCAGGGCGACGTGTTGCTGGCCTGGGAAAACGAAGCGTTCCTGGCGCTGAAGGAAGACGGTGGCGCCGACAAGTTCGACATCGTCGTACCTTCGCTGTCGATCCTGGCCGAGCCGCCAGTGGCGGTGGTGGACAAGAACGCCGAGAAGAAGGGCAATACCGAAATTGCCACCGAATACCTCAAGCACCTGTACAGCCCGGCCGGCCAGAAGATTGCCGCCGAAAACTTCTATCGCCCGCGTGACGAGAAGGTCGCTGCCGAGTTCGGCAAGCAATTCCCGAAACTGGACCTGGTAACCATCGACAAGGACTTCGGTGGCTGGAAAACTGCACAACCCAAATTCTTCAATGATGGCGGTGTGTTCGACCAGATCTATCAGGCACAGTAAACGCCAAGGAAAAGCGGGGGCCGCCTTGCGGCCCATTCGCGGCACAAGGCCGCTCCCACAAAGAGCCGCGATCCCCTGTGGAACCGCGATCCCTGCGGGAGCGGCCTTGTGCCGCGAATGGGCTGCAACGCAGCCCCAGGATTCAAAAGCTTGCACCGGCCCGGGGTTGATTCCGGGCTTAGTGCGTTCAACCAGGGATACTTATGTCACGTCGTATTTCCCCCGTCATACCCGGCTTCGGGCTGACGCTGGGCTACACCTTGGTGTACCTCAGCCTGATCGTGCTGATACCGCTGGCCGCCATGTTCATTCATGCCTCGCAGCTGACCTGGGAGCAGTTCTGGAACATCATCAGTGCGCCGCGGGTGATCGCCGCACTCAAGCTGAGTTTCGGCACCGCCCTGTTCGCCGCCATCATCAACGGGGTGATCGGCACCCTGCTGGCCTGGGTGCTGGTGCGCTACACCTTCCCGGGGCGCAAGATCATCGACGCGATGATCGACCTGCCGTTCGCCCTGCCCACCGCCGTTGCCGGTATCGCCCTGACCGCCCTGTACGCGCCTGCGGGCTGGGTTGGCCAGTTTGCGACCGACCTTGGCTTCAAGATTGCCTACACCCCGTTGGGCATCACCCTGGCGCTGACCTTCGTCACCTTGCCGTTCGTGGTGCGCACGGTGCAGCCGGTGCTGGCCGACATCCCGCGTGAAGTGGAAGAGGCCGCTGCCTGCCTGGGGGCCAAACCGCTGCAGGTGTTCCGCCATATACTGGCGCCAGCGCTGCTGCCGGCCTGGCTCACCGGCTTTGCCCTGGCCTTCGCCCGCGGTGTGGGCGAGTATGGTTCGGTGATCTTCATTGCCGGCAACATGCCGATGAAGACCGAGATCCTGCCGCTGCTGATCATGGTCAAGCTCGACCAGTACGACTACACCGGCGCGACCGCCATCGGCGTGCTGATGCTGGTGGTTTCCTTCATCCTGCTGCTGCTGATCAACCTGCTGCAGCGCCGCATCGAAACCCCTTGAAGGAGGCCGGCATGTCCAGTTCATCCCTGAGTGCAAGCGCCGCCGCCAACGCCGCCCGCCGTGGCAGTGCTACGTCGCGGCGCATTCTTATCGGCCTTGGCTGGCTGGTGTTCGCCCTGTTCCTGCTGCTGCCGCTGGTGATCGTGGTGTCGCAGGCGCTGAAGAACGGTTTTGGCACCTTCTTCGAGGCGATCTTCGAGCCTGACGCCTTGTCGGCGCTGAAGCTGACCCTGCTCGCCGTAGCCATTTCGGTACCGTTGAACCTGGTGTTCGGTGTCAGCGCCGCCTGGTGCGTCAGCAAGTACACGTTCCGTGGCAAAAGTATCCTGGTCACCCTGATCGACCTGCCGTTCTCGGTATCGCCGGTAATCGCCGGCCTGGTCTACGTGCTGATGTTCGGCGCGCAGGGCCTGTTCGGGCCTTGGCTGCAGGACCATGACATCCAGATCGTCTTCGCCCTGCCGGGCATCGTCCTGGCGACCATCTTCGTCACCGTGCCGTTTGTGGCCCGTGAGCTGATCCCGCTGATGCAGGAGCAGGGCACGCAAGAAGAGGAGGCTGCGCGCCTGCTGGGCGCCAATGGCTGGCAGATGTTCTGGCACGTGACCTTGCCCAACATCAAATGGGGCCTGATCTATGGCGTGGTGCTGTGTACTGCACGGGCCATGGGCGAGTTTGGCGCGGTGTCGGTGGTGTCGGGCCACATTCGTGGCGTGACCAATACCTTGCCGCTGCATGTAGAGATCCTCTACAACGAGTACAACCACGTCGCGGCCTTCAGCGTGGCCAGCCTGTTGCTGATCCTGGCGCTCTTCATCCTGCTGCTCAAGCAGTGGAGCGAGAACCGTATTAACCGCCTGCGCCACAGCGCCGCGGAGGAATGATTCATGTCGATCGAAGTTCGTAATGTCAGCAAGCGCTTCAACAGCTTCCAGGCCCTGAACAACATCAACCTGGACATCAACAGCGGCGAGCTGGTGGCGCTGCTTGGCCCGTCCGGCTGTGGCAAGACCACCCTGCTGCGCATCATTGCCGGCCTGGAAACCCCGGACCAGGGCAACATCGTGTTCCATGGCGAGGATGTGTCCGGCCACGACGTGCGTGACCGCAACGTCGGTTTCGTGTTCCAGCACTACGCGCTGTTCCGCCACATGAGCGTGTTCGACAACGTCGCCTTCGGCCTGCGCATGAAGCCCAAGGGCGAGCGCCCGAGCGAGAGCAAGATCGCCGAGAAAGTGCACGAGTTGCTGAACATGGTGCAGCTGGACTGGTTGTCCGACCGCTACCCCGAGCAGTTGTCTGGCGGCCAGCGTCAGCGTATTGCCCTGGCCCGCGCCTTGGCAGTGGAGCCCAAGGTGCTGCTGCTGGACGAGCCGTTCGGTGCGCTGGACGCCAAGGTGCGCAAGGAGCTGCGGCGTTGGCTGGCGCGGCTGCACGAGGACATCAACCTGACGTCGGTATTCGTCACCCACGACCAGGAAGAGGCCATGGAAGTGGCTGACCGCATCGTGGTCATGAACAAGGGCGTGATCGAGCAGATCGGCTCGCCGGGCGAGGTGTACGAGCAGCCGGCCAACGATTTTGTCTACCACTTCCTGGGCGACTCCAACCGCCTGGCGCTGAGCGAAGGGCACCATGTGCTGTTCCGCCCGCATGAGGTGTCGCTGTCACGGCATGAGACCGAAGGGCACCATGCTGCCGAGGTGCGGGATATCCGGCCGTTGGGCGCTACCACGCGGGTAACGTTGAAGGTGGAAGGGCAGAGCGAGCTGATCGAGGCCGAGGTGGTCAAGGACCATGACAGCCTGACCGGGTTGGCGCGGGGAGAGACGTTGTTCTTCCGGCCGAAGGTTTGGCAGAAGGTGGCGGATATCTGATCTGCCCTTGATGATGAGAAGCCCGGGCTTGGTCTCGGGCTTTTTTATGCCTGTCGGATTGCCGGGGCTGCTCCGCAGCCCATCGCGACACAAGGCCGCTCCCACAGGGAGCTGCAATTTCCTGTGGGAGCGGCCTTGCGTCGCGATCGAGGGCGCAGCCCTCGCGGCAATCTCATGCCTTACGCGAATGTTTTGCATGCCCCCAATGCATAGCCTTTAGCCATGAAAGCCGCAGCCCACGCAATCCGTGGCTTTCACGGACCCCCTCAAAAACAATATTCAATTCAGTTATAACCATAATTTTAAACATTACTTTAAGAGATAAGCCTCTGGCCCCGATGATTCAGCCACACACCTGAATCGAGACCCCAGGAGTTTGATCAATGGGTAATGTCCAGTCGGCCGTCAGGGCCTACGACCAGCCATGGCGCCCGGCCCCGGGTGACCTGGTCGAGCTTGGACGCACGCTTCGCCTCCCGCTTGGCCAGCTGCGCCTGCAACGCACGCCCGTCAGCGGTCTCAAGCGCCGCGACAAGCTGGTGTTGGGCCTGCTGGTGCTGGCCCTGCATGGCGCCGCAGCATACTGGGTCAGCCAGGCGCCAACGCCCGAACTGCCGGTGGTGCCGCCACAGGTGCCGCCCATGACTATCGAATTTGCTGCGCCTGCACCGCCTGTGGTCGAGCCTCCGCCGCCAGCGCCCGCGCCGCCCGTGGTCGAGCCACCACCGCCACCACCGGTAGTCGACGAACTGGCCGCCAAGCCCAAACCCAAGCCAAAGCCCGTGCCTAAGCCTGTGGTCAAGCAAGCGCCCAAGCCACAGCCCAAGCCGGTCGAGGCACCACCGCCAGCGCCGGTGGCCGCCCCCGCACCGCCTGCGCCTGCGCCACCCGCGCCGGCCCCGATAACCCCGGCATCGGCCAACGCCGCGTACTTGAAGAACCCGGCACCGGAATACCCGCAAATGGCCCAGCGCCGTGGTTGGGAAGGCACCGTGCTGTTGCGCGTAGAGGTGCTGCCCAGCGGCAAGCCCGGGCAGATCCAGGTACAGAAAAGCAGTGGCCGTGACGCCCTCGACGCTGCCGCGCTGGCCGCGGTCAAGCGATGGAGCTTCGTACCCGCCAAGCAGGGCGATGTGGCCCAGACCGGCTGGGTCAGCGTGCCGATCGATTTCAAGCTTCGCTAACTATTTCGCAGAACACAGGAAGACATCATCATGAGCCTGCTGGCATCCCCTCTCGAATCCGTTGAAAGCGCAGTCATCTGGCTGCTGGTCGGTTTTTCTGTCGTCACATGGGGCCTCGCCCTGGTCAAGGTTGCGCAGTTCGTGCGGCTTAAAAACCAGGACAAGCGCTTTCACAAGCAGTTCTGGGCTGCCTCCAGCCTGGACTCGGCCGCTGAACTCAGCCATGAGCTGCCCGGGCCGGCTGCCCGCGTTGCCCAGTCCGGCTACGCCGCGATTGCCGTTGGCGATACCCAGGCCAACGACCTGAGCCACGCCATCAACCACCAGGACCGTCTGGAGCGCGCCTTGCGCCAGCAGATCGTGCGTGAGCGCCGCTCGCTGGAAACCGGCCTGGCGGTGGTCGCGAGTATCGGCAGCACCTCGCCCTTCATCGGCCTGTTCGGCACCGTGTGGGGCATCATGGAAGCGCTCAAGGGCATCAGTGCGGCCGGCTCCGCCAGCCTGGAAACCGTCGCCGGGCCCATCGGTGCGGCACTGGTGGCTACCGGTGTGGGCATCGCCGTCGCGGTGCCTGCGGTGCTGGTGTACAACTACTTCCTGCGTCGCCTCAAGCTGACCGCCGCCGACCTGGATGACTTCGCCCACGACTTCTACAGCCTGGCGCAGAAGAGTGCCTTCCGCGTGCTGGTGCACCCCGCTGTGCAAAAACCCCAGGCTGGTTTCACCCAGCCGGTAAAGGAGGCGTCCTGATATGGCCTTTTCGACCCAGGACAGCGACGAAGTCCTCAGTGAAATCAACGTCACGCCCTTGGTAGACGTCATGCTGGTGTTGCTGGTGGTGTTCATCGTCACCGCGCCGCTGCTGACCAATGCCATCCCCATCAACTTGCCCAAGACCGAGGCCGTTGCCCCGGTGGAGCAGAAGGACCCACTGGTGGTCAGCATCGACGGCGAGGGCAAGCTGTTCATCAACAAGGACCAGATCCAGCCCGACCTGCTGGAAACCAACCTCAAGGCCGCCAAGGACAAGGACGCGAACGTTCGCGTGCAACTGCAGGCCGATGACGGCGTGAACTACGGCGAAGTGGCGCGGGCCATGGCAGCCATCGAACGTGCGGGGATCAGCAAACTGGCGGTGATCACCGCGCGCTGATGGCTGCAAAACTTCTTCAGGCAAGTGACTCACGCAAGTGCGTTGGGGCCATATCTCTTGGCAGGGGTAGGCCCTTTTTTTTTGCCTGTGAGGGCCCTGTCGCCGGCAAGCCAGCGCCCCCAGGTATTGTGCTGCCCTCAGGCTTTGTGCAGTCCCTGTGAGAGCTGGCTTGCCGGCGATAGGGCTATCGGCATAAATTACATATAGTTATTAATAAATAGCTTCTTATTCCTTTACGAATATAACTCCCTCCCTATACTTGTCTCCAAGCACGCAAACTTACTGGAGGCGTCCCCATGCGCAATGAGTCTATTCGTTACCTGATTGTGCCGGGCTGGCAAGGATCGCCAGACAACCATTGGCAGAGTCACTGGCAGCGTACCCTGCCCAACAGTGCGCGGGTCGAGCAGCACGACTGGCTCACCCCGCAACGTCAGGACTGGGTGCGGGCGCTGGAGCAGGCGGTTGCCGCCGAGCGTGCGCCGGTGATCCTGATTGCCCACAGCCTTGGCTGCATCACTGTCGCCCATTGGGCCGCGCAGGCCAGCCCGGCCTTGCTGCGCAGGGTGCGTGGTGCACTGCTGGTGGCGCCGGCAGACGTCGAGCGCCCCACCTGCGCGCCAGCCCTGCGTAACTTTGCGCCGATCCCTGGCGAAGCGCTGCCGTTTCCCAGCCAGGTAGTCAGCTCGGACAACGATCCGGCCGTGAGCGTGCCGCGGGCGCTGTACCTGGCCCAGGCATGGGGCGCCGAAGCGGGGTTGCTGAGCAATGCCGGGCACATCAACGTCAAGTCCGGGCATGAGCGCTGGGAACAAGGCTTCGCCTACTTGTATCGCTTGCAGAGCCGGGTTGAGCAGCGCGCACTGCGTCGCGCCTGACACCCCTTGCTGTTTACCGTTTACCTGACGCCCGGCCATTGCAGGCCTGGGGCGGGAGTTCGTCATGACGCTTCAACACCCGTTTGGCCAGCCACTGCTGACCTTCCCTGAGCTGGACAAAAGCCCGCTGAGCATCCGTGCCAAGGCCTTGGTGTTCATCGACCCGCGTTCGCAGCAGTTGCGTGAAGACCTTGAGCGTCTGGCACCGCAACCCTTGCCCGTGCTGATCCGGGGCGAAACCGGCACCGGCAAGGAACTGTTGGCCCGGCAGATCCATCGTGCCAGCGACCGTGGAGGGCTATTCGTGTCGGTCAACTGTGCGGCCATCAGCCCCACTTACGCCGATGCCGAGCTGTTCGGCTATAGCGCCGGCAGCCATGGCGGTACGGCCAGCAGCCGCGCCGGCTGGTTCGGTTCGGCCAACGGCGGCACGCTGTACCTGGATGAGATTGCCGACTTGCCGCTGGCCATCCAGGGCAAGCTGCTGGCGGCCCTGGAAAACCGCGAGGTCACCCGGGTGGGCGCACAGCAGCCACAGCCGGTGGATGTGCGCCTGGTCGCCGCCACCAGCATCGACCTGGCGCGCGTGGTACGTGCCGGGCGTTTCAACGAGCGCCTGTACCAGTACCTGCGCGAGGGTGCGCTGGAACTGCCGCCACTGCGCGAGCGGCCGGGCGATATCCTGCCGCTGGCCGAGTATTTTGTGGGCATCTACAGCGCGCGTCTGCAGCGGCCTGTGCCATTGGTAAGCGAGGCTGCGCAGCAGGTGCTGGAAGCGCATTTCTGGCCTGGCAATACCCGCGAACTGGAGAACGTCATTCACTTTGCCTTGCTGGTGAATGACGGCGCAGAGATCCAGCCTGAGGACCTCGACTTGCCCAACACCGCGGGCTAGACATCGCTCATAAGCAAAGTGGCTGGTGGCATGTTGTTTTTGGAATAAGCAGCTAAATAAAAGATATTGTTACGGAATAAAAAATCTAGGTATTGTCCGCCTCATGCCCGCTGGTGAACCGGTTGGGCACCCGATTCGCCATCGCCGATGGCCCAGATTCAGAACAAGGACCACCATGAAGAAGACCCTGCTGACCACCGCCCTGGCCGCTGCCCTGTCGTTCTCAGGCCTGGCCGCCGCCGCCGAGAAACTGGTGGTTGCCGCTACCCCGGTACCCCACGCCGAGATTCTTGAGCTGATCAAGCCTGCTCTGGCCAAGGAAGGCGTGGACCTGGAAATCAAGGTCTTCACCGACTACGTGCAGCCGAACGTGCAGGTGGACCAGAAGCGCCTTGACGCCAACTACTTCCAGACCCTGCCTTACCTGAAGAGCTTCAACGAAGGTAAGGGCACGCACCTGGAAACGGTGATCGGCGTACACGTCGAACCCTTCGGTGGCTACTCGAAGAAGATCAAGAACCTGTCTGAGCTGAAGGAAGGCGCTACTGTGGCCATCCCTAACGAAGGCAGCAACAGCGGCCGCGCCCTGATCCTGCTGCAGAAGGCTGGCCTGATCACCCTGAAAGACCCGAAGAATGCCCTGGCCACCCCCAAGGACATTGCCGAAAACCCGAAAAAGCTGAAGTTCCGCGAGCTTGAGTCGGCCATGCTGCCGCGTGTGCTGGACCAGGTCGACCTGGACATGATCAACACCAACTACGCGCTGGAAGCCGGCCTGAACCCGGCCAAGGATGCGCTGGTGATCGAAGGCGCTGACTCGCCATACGTGAACTTCCTGGTTGCCCGCCCGGACAACAAGGACAGTGAAGCCATCCAGAAACTGGCCAAGGCCCTGACCAGCCCGGAAGTGAAAGAATTCATCGCCAAGAAGTACCAGGGTGCTGTGCTGCCGGCGTTCTGATTCGCTTGCGATACCCTGCATAACCCAACGCCGACACCCCTGTGTCGGCGTTTTTGTTTCTGTATCTTGGGCTGCAAAGCAGCCCCAGGATGTATGCCCGGTGAAAAATGCTTGGTGATATGCATATGCAATAAAGGTATTTATTAAAAATTTTTTAGATCATTAGAGTCTAGCAATCGTGCCCCGCGCACCCTGCAGACTTGCTCTACCCATGACCCTCGACACCGCATTCATCCTCAGCACGTTACCCGCCTTCCTCAAGGCCGTGGGCGTGACCTTGCAGGTAGGCCTGATCGCCATTGCCACCTCGCTACTGGTCGCCCTGGTCAATGCCACGCTGCTGGTACTACGCACCCCCTACCTGTGGCGACTGGTCAAAGCCTACGTGGAGCTGGCGCGCAACACGCCGCTGCTGATCCAGCTGTTCTTCGTCTACTTCGCCTTGCCGAGCCTGGGGCTGAAAATTTCCGGTTTCAGCGCAGCGATCATCACCATGACCTTCATGGGCGGTGCCTATCTCACCGAGGTGTTGCGGGCCGGCATCGAGGCCGTGCCGCGCGCCCAGCTCGAATCCGGGCGCTCCATCGGCCTGTCCGAGGGCCAGTTGCTGCGCCATGTGGTGCTGCCCCAGGCCACTATCCTCAGCTTGCCGGCGCTGTTCGCCAATTTCATCTTCCTGCTCAAGGAAACCACCGTGGTGTCGGCGGTGGCCGTGCCGGAAATCCTCTACACCACCAAGAACTACATCGCGCTGTACTACAAGACCTACGAAATGCTCACCGTGCTGACCTTGCTCTGCGTGCTGCTGTTCCTGCCGCTGTCGTTGCTGCTGCGCTACGTGGAAAGGAGGCTGCAACATGGCCAGTTCGGCATCTGAACTGTTGCTGCAGGCGTTGCCGCAGCTGGCTGGCGGCGCCGCGCAGACCTTGGCCATCTCGGCGCTGGGCATCCTGTTCGCAACGCTGGGTGGCGTGCTGTACGGCGTGCTGGCAACCGTGGGCAACAGTGCCCTGAACATCGTCTTGCAGGTGTACCTGGAGCTGTTCCGCGCCATCCCGGTGCTGGTCTGGCTGTACCTGGTGTTCTTTGGCCTGCCGATCTTCTTTGCCCTGAGCATCCCCAGCTTCTGGTGCGCCGTGCTGGTTTTGGCCCTGTGGGGCGCCAGCGAGGTGGGCGAGGTAGTGCGCGGTGCATTGGCATCGCTGCCACGTGGCCAGCGCGAGGCCGGGCTGTCGATCGGCCTGGCCGGCTGGCAGCTGTATGGCTACGTGTTGCTGCCCCAGGCACTCAAGCGCATGACCCCGCCGACCATCAACATCTACACGCGGATCATCAAGACCAGCTCGCTGGCGGTGCTGATCGGCGTGGTCGAGGTGATCAAGGCCGGCCAGCAGATCATCGAACGCACCTACGAATCGGTGCTGATCTACGGCGCCTTGTTCCTGTTCTTCTTCATCATCTGTTATCCGCTGTCCGCCGCTTCGCGCGTGCTGGAACGCCGCTGGGCACACTCATGAGCGCATTGATCGAATTCCAGGGTTTCAACAAGTTTTTTGCCGAGCACCAGGTGCTCAAGGACGTCGACCTCAAGGTGGCGGCCGGCGAAGTGGTGGTCATCCTCGGCCCCAGCGGTTGCGGCAAGAGCACGCTGCTGCGCTGCCTGAACGGCCTGGAGCAGGCCCACAGTGGCCACCTGCGGCTGGGCGGGCTCGAGCTGCTTGACCCGCGCACCGACTGGCGCCACGTCCGTCAGCGGGTGGGCATGGTGTTCCAGAGCTATCACCTGTTCGGCCACATGAGCGTGATCGACAACCTGCTGCTTGGCCCGCTCAAGGTACAAAAACGCGAACGCGCCGAGGCGCAGGCCCAGGCCGAGGCGCTGCTGGCGCGGGTCGGCCTGCTGGACAAACGCGACGCCTTCCCCCGGCAATTGTCCGGCGGCCAGCAACAGCGCATCGCCATCGTGCGCTCACTGTGCATGAACCCCGAGGTGATGCTGTTCGACGAGGTTACCGCCGCCCTCGACCCGGAAATGGTCAAGGAGGTGCTGCAAGTGATCCAGGGCCTGGCCCGCGACGGCATGACCTTGCTCATCGTTACCCACGAAATGGCCTTCGCTCGCGCGGTGGCCGACCGCATCGTGTTCATGGAGGCCGGCAGGATCCTTGAACAAGGCGACCCCGAGAGCTTCTTCACCAAACCGCAGACCGCACGCGCGCAGCAGTTCCTGGAGAAATTCTCCTTCGTAGAAAGCCTGCCAAAGACACTGCACAAGGAACTGTCATGAAAACTGCCAACCTCACCAAACTGCTGGCGCCGTTGTTCGGCCTGGCCCTGCTCGCCGGTTGCAACAAGGCCGAAGAACCGCCCAAGCCGGCAGCGGCGTCGCCAGCCACCAGCTACCTGGAAACCATCAAGGCCCGCGACAAGCTGATTGTCGGGGTGTTCACCGACAAACCGCCGTTTGGCTTCGTCGATGAAAAAGGCCGCTATGTGGGCTTTGACACTGACATCGGCCGGCGCCTGGCCAAGGACCTGCTGGGTGATGAAAACAAGGTCGAGTTCGTTGCCGTGGAACCGGCCAGCCGTATTCCGTTCCTGCAGAGCGACAAGGTCGATCTGATCCTCGCCAACATGACCGTCACCCCGGAGCGCAAGGAAGCGGTGGACTTCACCAACCCCAACCTGCGCGTTGCCGTGCAGGCCATCGTTGCAGATGGCAGCCCGGTGCAGAAGCTTGACGACCTGGCCGACAAAACCATCATCGTCACCACCGGCACCACGGCCGACATCTGGCTGACCAAGCACCACCCTGAGTGGAAACTGCTCAAGTTCGAGAAGAACAGCGAGTCGCTGCAAGCCCTGGCCACTGGCCGTGGCGATGCCTATGCCCAGGACAACCTGATCCTGTTCAGCTGGGCCAAGCAGAACCCGGGCTACCGCGTGCTGCCGCAGCTGCTGGGTGACGAAGCGCCGATTGCGCCAGCGGTCAAGAAGGGCAACACCGAGCTGCGTGACTGGGTGAATGCCGAGCTGGCCAAGCTGGGGGAAGAGAAGTTTCTGCTGAAACTGTATGACCAGTATGTGCGCAAGGAACTGAGCGATGACACCAAGCCGGAAAGCGTGATTGTCGAAGGGGGCAAGTGGCAGGGCTGACCATGTAATTGGGGCCGCTTTGCGGCCCCATCGATCACCCACCCGGTACCAGCCTCAGGGTACTCTGCGCCGGAATCACCCCCATCTGCGCCCGCTCATACTGCCCCTGCACATACCCCTTGGCCTGGTCTGCATAATGCCTGTCGAACGGCACGCCACTCTGCCCGACCGGGTTGATGGTCAGTGCCTGCCCGGCATCGGCAAAGTCGATCAGCCGCCGCGTCGACGGCCCATAGGTCACCGGCCATGGCGCCGGGCCGATCTTCGCCGAGAGGTTGTTGGGCACTTCATGGGTACCGGGTGCGGCGAACGGCCCGACGTTGAACAGCAGGTTCAGCGGCTTCTTTACCCCCAGCGGGTGGTTGTGGGTCAGGGTATGCGCCTTGCCCCATTGCCAGCGGGCCGGGTCGCTGCCCAGGGCGTCACGCAAGTGCTTCAAGCTGCTCTGCCAAGCCGTGCGCACGACTGCGGTACGGTCGGTACGCTGGTTGCCACCGCGGGTGTTCCACCAGGGTGAGTCGGCATCCGCGGCCAGGCGTGGCAAGGCAGCGTCGATGGCGCGGGTGCTGATCAGTACCGGGAACCACGTGTCGCCCAGTTCGTCATGCAGGGCCGCGAATGCCAGTTCGTAGAGGAACTGGTTGAACAACGTGGCGCTGGTCGAGTCCAGCGGGTAGTCGCCGCGCCAGGCAGCCAGCTGCTCGACCAGCTCCTTTTCTTCGTCACCTTCGGCCACCGCGCGCAGCGTTGCCAGCAGCGGTGCAAGGGTGCGTGGACCGTGATCGCTGGCCGTGTCCAGCTGCAGTGCCTGGCTGTTCTGCGTATCCCATTTCACATCAGGGTTGGCCAGCTGTCGGTCGAGTTGGCGGCCACGGTCGGGCAGGTTGTAGTAACCCGGTATCGACACCGCTGCCGGTGGCTGGTAGTTGGCCGAGACGATATAGCCGCGGGCCGGGTTTTCCTGCTGCGGGTTAACGTTGAAAGGGTAGAAACCGAGCTTGTCGGCCTGCGCGCTGGCACCGTCGAGGATGAATGCCGGGTCGACGCCGTCGGGTCGGATTGGCAGCTTTGCCGCCGCCCACCAACCGATATCGCCACCCGCATTGGCCCAGACAAAGTTAAGCCCCGGCGCGTGAACCTTGGCAGCGGCATCGCGCATCTTGCCCAGGGTATCGGCACGGTTGAGCTGGTAGAAACCTTCGAGGATCGGGTTTTCGGTTTCCAGAAACGCCCACCACATGGCGATTGGCGTTGACCCGGCCGTGGCGCCCAGCACGTCGTTGACGATCGGGCCATGGGGCGAGCGGCGCAGGCTGAGGGTCACCGGCGCTTCGCCTTTCACCGCGATCTGCTGTTCGGTCTTTTGCAACGCCTGCCATTTGCCGTCGACCATGACCTGGTTGGGGTCGGCAGGGTTGGTGCGCTCGGCGATCAGGTCGAGGTCGTCGTTCTGGAACATGGTCAGGCTCCAGCCGAAGTCGCGGTTATGGCCCAGCAAGGCGAACGGGTTGAGCGCCTGGAAGTAGCCATACAGGTTGAAGCCGGGTGCTGACAGTTCGGCCTCGTACCACACCGCGGGCACCGCGAAGCCGATATGCGGGTCGCCGGCCAGCAGCGGCTTGCCACTGCGGGTATGGCTGCCGGCCACTGCCCAGGCGTTGCTGCCTTCGAACTGCGGGATACCGGCCTCGCCCAGTGCGTCATGGCTGAGCCGGGCGAGGGCCTCCAGGCTTTGCCAATCGGCAGCGGCCAGTGGTGTGCCGAGGGCGCCTTCGGGCTGCCAACCGAGGTCGAAGATGTTCAGGTATTCAGGCCCCAGCTGGTCGCGGATGTAGGTCAGTGCGGGCTCGGTGCGAAACGCGGCCGCGAAGCTGTAGGCCAGGTAACCGGCGATGCTCAGAGTGTCTTCGGCGGTGAACGGACGCGGCGTGATGCCGAGCAGGTCGAACTCCATGGGCTTGGGATGGCTGGCCTGCCAGCTGTTGACCCCGTCGAGGTAGGCTTGCAGGGCCTGCCAGGCAGGTGACTGCGGGTCCTGACGGCTGGCCATCAGGGCGGCCTGCTCGCGAATGCGCAGGCTGCGGAACAGGGTGTCGGTGGGTAGCAGCTTGTCGCCAAGCACCTCGGCCAGTTCGCCACGGGCCAGGCGCCGCATTATCTCCATCTGGAACAGCCGGTCCTGGGCATGCACATAGCCCAGGGCGCGATACAGGTCTGGCTCGCTCTGCGCTTGCAGGTGCGGCACGCCGCGGGCGTCGTAGCGCACGCTGACCGGCGCTTGCAGGCCGGCCATGGCCACCTCGCCCTCGCGCTGTGGCAGTTTGCCCTGCACGTACCAGTAACCGACGCCAGCGGCTACGGCCACAACCACGGCCAACAGGGTCAGGCTGCGCTTCATGCAGACTCCTTGTGCGTTCAAGCAGAAAATGTGGTCCGATCATCGGTGGATTCGCGAACAGAGCATAGCCCCCAGGAAGGAGTTTCCATGTCCCTCAGCGAAAAACAGAAAATGCTCACAGGCCAGCTCTACCACGCTGGCTGCCCTGAGCTGCAAGCCGAGCAGATCGCCAACAAGCACTGGATGCACCGTTACAACAGCAGTGTCGAATTGCTCAACGAGGCACGTCATGGGTTGCTGGTGGAGCACTTTGCCCACATTGGCGAAGGCACGGTGATCCGCCCGCCGTTCTATTGCGACTATGGCTACAACATCAGTATTGGCCGCAATACCTTCATGAACTTCAACTGCGTGATCCTCGATGTGGTGCCGGTGCGTATCGGCGATGACTGCCAGATCGGCCCCAACGTGCAGATCTACGCCGCCGACCATCCGCTCGACCCCGAAGTGCGGCGCAGCGGGCTGGAGAGCGGGCGGCCGGTGACCATTGGCAACAACGTGTGGATCGGCGGCGCGGCGATCATCCTGCCGGGGGTGACCATTGGCGACAATGCCGTGGTGGGTGCCGGTAGTGTGGTGACCCGGGATGTGCCGGCGGGTGCGACGGTGGTGGGTAACCCGGCGCGGGTGCGTCAGCCCGCCCAGGGGCAGTAGCAGCCCACTGCCAGTGTATTGGAGGCGCTGACCTGGCGGCCGTCGAGCAGGGCCTTGAGCATTGGCTCGACGAAACTGTTGCTGGCATTGCACACCGCACCCTCGCTGTAGGGGCCGAAGTAGGCCAGGCGGCCTTGTCGGTCCCAGATGGCCACGGCCGGGGAGGCGGGCAGGTGCTCGCTGCCGGGCAGGTTGGCGGTGGGCTTCAGGGCGGTGAGGTTGGCGGGCAGTTGGCCGTGGCTGCCGGGCTTTTGCAGCACGTGGAAGGTAACGCCGCGGCCTGCGAACTGGCTGACCAGGTCGCCCAGGTGCTGCTGGTTGCCGACATTGCACGGGCACGCGGGGTCCCAGAAATGCACCACACGAACCGGGCCGGGGCCGGCCAGCTCGGCCGGTAGTTGCAGCTGGCTGCCATCGAACAGCGTGGCCTGGTTGTCGAATGGGCGCAGGTAGCGGGCCTGAAAGGTGGTGTAGGCCTGCCAGAGTATGACGGCGCTGACCAATAAGGCGATTACCGTGCACAGCGGTTTGATGATTCGGCTATTCATGACGACTCGGTGACCCTTTGTGGGGGCGGGCTTGTCCCGCGAAGCAGGCGACGCGGTGGATGGCACCGGCGTTGCCGGTGTTCGCGGGACAAGCCCGCTCCCACAGTGATCGCGCCAGCTTTCAGGCTTTGTGCAAGACAGTGGTTGTTCAAAGGTGAGCAAGCTTGCCATGACGCCGGCCAGAGCTGAAGATTCCAGATCAATACTTGCATCAATGTGGATGTGCTCGATGCCCGCTGCTTTTCACCCCGACCTCCTGCGCACCCACCTGGCGCCGTTGGCCGCTCGCCAGCCGTTAACGACCGAGGCGCAGGGCTACCAGCGCTTCTACGGCCTGAACCTGCCGGTACACAGCTGGCTGGGCGGTTTCCAGGCGGCGGGCTTCGACCTGGTCGGGCAGGCCTGGTTGCCCGACCAGCCCACCGCGACGCTGTTCTTGCTGCACGGCTACTACGACCACATGGGCCTCTACCGGCATGTGATCGAGTGGGCACTCAAGCAGGGTTTTGCCGTGATCAGCTGCGACCTGCCCGGCCACGGCCTGTCCAGTGGTGAGCGGGCCAGCATCAGTGATTTCGCAGTGTACCAGCAGGTGCTGGACGCCCTGTTCGAACAGGCGCGCCTGCTGCAACTGCCGCGCCTTTGGCACCTGTGCGGGCAGAGCACGGGCGGCGCCATTGCCGTGGACCACCTGCTGCACCAGGGCGCACGCAGCCCGATCAATGGCCAGGTCATCCTGTTGGCACCGCTGGTGCGGCCGTGCTCCTGGCGTTGGTCGAAGTTCAGCTATCGGGTGCTGCGGCATTTCGTCAACGGCATCGAACGACGCTTCAGCGAGAACACCAACGACCCGGCCTTCCTGCCGTTCCTGGAAGCCGACCCGCTGCAACCGCGCCGCTTGCCAACCGCCTGGGTGGGTGCACTGATCGCCTGGGTCAAACGCATCGAGGCCGCGCCACGCAGCACGCGGCAGCCGTTGATCGTGCAGGGGGAGGCCGATGGTACGGTGGACTGGCCTTACAACCTCGCGGTGCTCAAGGCCAAGTTTGCCGAGCCGCAGATCCTGATGTTGCCCGAAGCCCGTCACCACTTGGCCAACGAGCTACCGGGCATCCGCCAGCGCTACTTCGACTTCATCGACCAGCGTCTGGGCTGATCATTGCAGGTCGTTGGCGCTCTGGCCAACCGCCAGGCCAGCGCGGACAGCGGCCAACGCCGCCTGGTAGTAGGCCTTGCCGTCCGGCGACTCGGCAAAGGTGGCGAACGCTTCCAGCTCGGCATCGGACAAGTCGCGGTAGACGTACAGCAGCGTGTTGTTGAGGTCTTCGCCAATCTGCCCCATCAGCCGTTGGCGCTGGCCGTCTAGCAGGCCCTGGGCCTGGCCGCCGCCGAACAGGCCGGGGATCATCGAACTGAGGCTATCGGCCGCCACACCGGCGATGGCCAGGCTCACTTCGGCGCCGGCTTCACGCGCTGGCAGGGCCTGGGCCAGGTGGCCGATGACCAGCAGGCGGTCGTCGCTGGCCTGGATCTTCGGCAGGCCCTTGGCGTTCTTGGCCAGCTCGTCCTTGCGGGTGGCCTTGAGTTCGGCTGCTACCACCTTGCGCCCTAGCGGTGACTGGAAGAACGCCAGGGCCGGAGCCGGGTTGGCCAAGGTGGCGCGCAGCTTTGCCTGGGCGCGGCGGTCCACCGCCTGGGCCTGGAAGCGCTGGTTGCTGTTGTTGACCAGCGCCTGGTAAACGGCGGGTGGCAAACTGTTGCGGTAGCGTTCCTGGGCGGCGCTCAGGGCATCGTTGAAGTGGGCGCGCTGGTCGGGCCAGCCGGCGGCCTTGTACAGTTGATCCAGGTTGTCTGCCCAGACAGGCACGGTGCAGATCATCAGCAGAATCAGGGAAAACAGACGGCGCATTCAGGACTCCTGTCGGCAGGTGGCTATTGTCCTTGGCCCGGCGCCGGTTTGTCGAGATATCAGCGTGTTTCTCGGCCAAGTGGCGCTGTGCGCCGACAGGGCGAATGGATATGATGCGCGCCATGCACATATCCCCTGAACACCCGATGCTTGCGGCCGTCGTCGACGATCTGGCCACCCATGGCTGGTCCCAGCAGGCACTCTTTCTGCCTGCCGAACTGGTGCGCGCGCTGGCAGCCGAGTGCCGTCGCCGTGATGCCGAGGGCGAGCTCAACCCGGCGGGGGTGGGGCGCGGTGCTACCCAGGAGGTGCGCGAAGCCATTCGCGGTGACCAGATCCAGTGGATCGACCCCGGGCAGGCAGAATCCTGCGACCAGTACCTGACGGCCATGGACCAGTTGCGTCTGGCAATCAATCAGGGCCTGTTCCTGGGCCTGGAAGACTTTGAGTGCCATTTTGCCCTGTACCCTCCGGGCGCCTTCTATCGCCGGCACCTGGACCGCTTTCGCGACGATGACCGGCGCATGGTGTCGGCTGTGTTGTACCTGAATGAAGGCTGGCAGCCGCAGGACGGTGGCCAGTTGCGCATGTTCCTGGCCGGCGACGTAGAGCATGACGTGGAGCCTGTGGCGGGCTGCCTGGTGGTGTTCCTGTCGGGTGAAGTGCCTCACGAAGTGCTGCCGGCCGGGCGTGAGCGGTTGTCGTTGACCGGTTGGTTCAGGCGCCGTGGCAATGACCTGTTCTGACCTGCCCAAAGTGCTGGTCAGCGCCTGTCTGCTCGGCCAGCCGGTACGCTATGACGGCCGGGCCAGCGGGCATCCGGACCTGTTGCAGCAGTGGCAGGCCGAAGGGCGCGTTGTACCGTTGTGCCCGGAGGTAGCCGGTGGCTTGCCCACCCCGCGCCCGCCAGCGGAGATCCCGGGCGGACAGGGCGGTGCAGTACTCGACGGCAGCACGCAGGTGCTGACGGTGACGGGCGAAGATGTAACTGCCGAGTTTGTGGCCGGGGCGCAACTGGCGCTGGCACTGGTGCGCCGGCATGGCATTGGCGTGGCGGTGCTGAAGGCGGGTAGCCCTTCGTGTGGTAACCGGTTGACCTATGACGGCACGTTCAGTGGTGTGAAAGTGGCGGGGGAAGGGGTGACCACGGCGCTGTTGCGGCGGGCTGGGGTGCAGGTGTTCAGCGAGCTGGAGCTGGAACAGGCGCAGCGGGCTTTGGGGTAAACCTGTACCGACCTCTTCGCAGCACAAGGCCGGTACAGGCAATACAAATCTTATTGCCCGGCTGCAGTCTCCTGCACACCCTTGAACCACTTCTGCTCAAGCTCGGCCGTGCGGCCACTGTCTTTCAAGCGCTGCAGCGCATTGTTCACGGCACTTTCGAACGCCGGGTTGTCCTTCTGAAACGGGATCACCAGTTTCTTGTCGCCAAATGGCAGGCTCACATCCAGCGGGCCGTCGCCTTTGGGCGCATTACTCGATGGGGTAAGTGCGATGTCATATTTGCCACTCTCGACACCGCTCATTACTTCTTCGGCCGGGGTTTCGACAAACTCGGCGCGCAAGTCCAGTTCCCTGGCCAGGTCCTGGCCAAATTCGATGTCGAAACCGGTCAGGTGGTCATCTTGTTTGAAGGCGTACGGCGAGTTGTCGGCCTGTACGGCAATACGCAGTTCGCCCCGGTCGGCGATTTCGTCGATCAGCTCCGCCTGGGCCAATGGACTGATCAGTACTGCCAGCAGTACCCCTATGGTCGAACGCATGATTGCCCCTTTTCTTTTAACTGATGAAAAACCTTCGCCACGGCTTTCTTCCTCGCCGTGATCGAGCGCAGCCTATGACCTTGAAGCCTCGGCATTGTTTAACCCTGACTGAAATATTTCTGTCAGGCAATGTGAACACCTTGCCGATTATTTCAACTAAGGTGAACTACCGTCGTCGGCAGATGAATGGCGGCGGTCAATAAGTGAATCACAGGAGAAGTGAATGAACAGCCTATTTTCGCGCGCTGCCGTTGCCGGTCTGCTGATGGGAGTGTCGGTTTTCGCCGGTGCTGCTGACGCCCTGAAGAGCCAGGAGCCGCCCAAGGATGCCAAGGTCTTCATCGTTTCCCCCGCCGATGGTGCCACGGTCGACAAGACCTTCACCGTCAAGTTCGGCATCGAGGGTATGGCGCTCAAGCCAGCGGGTGACCAGACCCCTCACAGCGGCCACCACCACCTGCTGGTGGACGTGGATAAAGAACCCGTCGCCGATATGCCGCTGCCGACCAGCCTGATGCCAGAGGCCGGCACCGCACTGCCGGCGGGCCCGCAGGTGCTGCACTTCGGCAAGGCGCAGACCGAAACCAGCATCACCCTGACGCCGGGTAAGCACACCCTGCAACTGATCCTGGGTGACCAGTACCACGTGCCGTTCAAGCCAAGCGTCGAATCGAAGAAGATCACTGTTGAAGTGAAATAAAAAAAAGGGAGGCCACAATGGCCTCCCTTTTTTCATGCTGCAAGCAAACTTAGAACAGGACGCGGGAACGGATGGTGCCCTTGACCTGTTGCAGTTTCTCTTGCGCCAGGTCCGAGTACTCGGCGTCGACATCGATCACCACGTAACCGACTTTCTCGTTGGTCTGCAGGAACTGACCGGAGATGTTGATGCCGTTCTCGGCGAAGACCTTGTTGATCTCGCTGAGCACGCCCGGGATGTTTTCGTGGATGTGGAGCAGGCGGTGCTTGCCAGGGTGGGCAGGCAGGGCCACTTCCGGGAAGTTGACCGAGGACACCGAGGTACCGTTGTCGCTGTACTTGACCAGCTTCTCGGCCACTTCGAGGCCGATGTTGGCCTGGGCTTCGGCAGTGGAGCCGCCGATGTGCGGGGTCAGGATCACGTTGTCCAGGCCGCGCAGCGGGCTTTCGAACTCTTCGTCGTTGGAGCGTGGCTCGACCGGGAACACGTCGATGGCGGCGCCGATCAGGTGCTTGTCCTTGATGGCGGCGGCCAGGTGGTCCAGCTCGACCACGGTGCCACGGGCGGCGTTGATCAGGATCGCGCCCTTCTTCATCGCGCGGATTTCCTTCTCGCCGATCATCCACTGGGTGGATGGCAGCTCAGGCACGTGCAGCGAGACGATGTCGGCCAGGCCCAGCAGCTCGTTCAGGCTGGTGACCTGCACGGCGTTGCCCAGTGGCAGCTTGGTCAGTGGGTCGTAGAAGTACACCTGCATGCCCAGGTTCTCGGCCAGTACCGACAGCTGGGTCCCGATCGAGCCGTAGCCGACGATGCCCAGTTTTTTGCCGCGGATTTCGAACGAGTTGGCCGCGCTCTTGATCCAGCCGCCACGGTGGCAGGAAGCGTTCTTCTCAGGGATGCCGCGCAGCAGCAGGATGGCCTCGGCCAGTACCAGCTCGGCCACCGAACGGGTGTTGGAGTACGGTGCGTTGAACACGGCGATACCGCGCTCGCGGGCAGCTTCCAGGTCGACCTGGTTGGTGCCGATGCAGAAGCAGCCAACAGCGACCAGTTTCTTGGCGCAGTCGAAGATCTCTTCGGTGAGCTGGGTGCGCGAACGGATGCCGATAAAGTGGGCATCGGCGATCTTTTCCTTCAGCTCGGCTTCCGGCAACGAACCAGTGAGGTATTCGATGTTGGTGTAGCCGGCGGCCTTGAGGGTATCGACCGCGTTCTGGTGCACACCTTCAAGAAGAAGGAACCGGATCTTGCTCTTGTCGAGAGAAGTCTTGCTCATCTGCGTAAACCTGTATCCCGGAGAAAAAATGGCGAGGGGTGATGCCAGGCGCGAGGGCAGCCTTAGCATGAACAGCGGGAGGGCTATGCTAGCATACGCGACACAATCTGAGCTTATCCCGACAGGTGAAGAGTGCTCAGGGTGACTATGAATAAGTCGAGAGTTCCAGCGATGACCCACCCCGCTGTAATTGATGAACTGATGACCCTTGTCGACCCTGGCAAGGTCCTGACCGACGCGGCTTCCCTCGAAGCGTATGGCAAGGATTGGACCAAGCATTACCCCCCGGCGCCCAGCGCCATCGTCTTCCCCAAGACAGTAGAACAGGTGCAGGCCATTGTGCGCTGGGCCAATGCGCGCAAGGTGGCCCTGGTGCCATCGGGCGGGCGCACCGGGCTTTCTGCCGGGGCCGTGGCGGCCAATGGCGAGGTTGTCGTTTCCTTCGACTACATGAACCAGATTCTCGGCTTCAATGCCTTCGACCGCACCGTGGTCTGCCAGCCGGGGGTAATCACCCGGCAGCTGCAAACCTACGCCGAAGAGCAGGGCCTGTATTACCCGGTGGACTTCGCTTCCAGCGGCTCCAGCCAGATTGGCGGCAACATCGGCACCAACGCTGGCGGCATCAAGGTGATTCGCTACGGCATGACCCGCAACTGGGTGGCCGGGCTGAAAGTGGTTACCGGCAAGGGCGAGTTGCTGGAGCTGAACAAAGACCTGATCAAGAACGCCACCGGCTATGACCTGCGTCAGCTGTTCATTGGCGCCGAAGGCACGCTGGGCTTCGTGGTCGAGGCCACCCTGCGCCTGGACCGTACCCCGCGCAACCTCACTGCCATGGTGCTTGGCACACCGGACTTCGACTCGATCATGCCGGTGCTGCACGCCTTCCAGGGGAAGCTGGACCTCACAGCCTTCGAGTTCTTCTCCGACAAGGGCCTGGCCAAGATCCTCGCGCGCGGCGATGTACCCGCCCCGTTCGCGACCGACTGCCCGTTCTATGCACTTCTGGAGTTCGAAGCCAGCACTGAAGAAGTCGCCAACGAAGCGTTGGCCACCTTCGAGCATTGCGTCGAGCAGGGCTGGGTGCTGGACGGGGTGATGAGCCAGAGCGACACCCAGCTTAAAAACTTGTGGAAGCTGCGCGAGTACCTGTCGGAAACCATCTCGCACTGGACACCCTACAAGAACGACATTTCCGTCACCGTGTCGAAAGTGCCCGCGTTCCTGCGTGATATCGACGCCATCGTCGCGGAGCACTACCCGGATTACGAAGTCGTGTGGTACGGCCACATCGGCGATGGCAACCTGCACCTGAACATCCTCAAGCCCGAACACATGAGCAAGGACGACTTCTTTGCCTCATGCACCAAGGTCAACAAATGGGTGTTCGATATCGTCAAGCGCTACAACGGCTCGATCTCCGCCGAGCACGGCGTGGGCATGACCAAGCGCGACTACCTGGGCTACAGCCGCTCGCCGGAAGAAATCGCCTGCATGAAGGCAATAAAGGCCGTCTTCGACCCTAACGGCATCATGAATCCGGGTAAGATCTTCGCACCTGAATAAAAAGCAGTACCCAGAGGAGTCGGCCATGAGTTACCAGCACCAGTACGTAGACGGCACGCGCATTCACTTCCCGCTGGGCAAGGTGGTGTGCATCGGCCGTAACTATGCCGAGCATGCCAAGGAACTGGACAACCCGATCCCCACCGAGCCGCTGCTGTTCATCAAGCCGGGCAGTTGCGTGGTGCCGACCGAGGGCGGCTTCAAGATCCCGGCCGACCGGGGTTCGGTGCACTATGAGGCCGAAATTGCCGTGTTGCTGGGCAAGCCGCTGTCGACCCACCCGAGCGAGGAAGAGGTGCTGGACGCCATTTCCGGTTATGCCCCGGCGCTGGACCTGACCCTGCGCGACGTGCAGGCCAAGCTGAAAGAGAAGGGCCTGCCGTGGGAGCTGGCCAAGTGTTTTGACGGCGCCTGCGTACTGCCGCCGTTCGTCTCTGCTGCCAGCTTCGAAGACGTCACCGACATCCCGGTCCGCCTGACCGTCAACGGCGAAGTGCGACAGGATGGCAACAGCGCGATGATGCTGAACCCGATCGTGCCGATGATCCAGTACATGGCGGCGCATTTCTCGCTGCAGGCCGGGGATGTGATCCTCACCGGTACACCGGCGGGTGTGGGACCGTTCAATGTTGGTGACGAGCTGGTGCTGGAGCTGCCGGGCGTGAGCCGCTTCGAAAGCCGGGTGCTTTAACTCGAAGCCGCGTCGCCCTCTTCGCGGGTAAACCGCCCCCACAGGTATTGCACAGGCCTTGAATACTGTGCTGAACCTGTGGGAGCGGGTTTACCCGCGAAGAGGCCGGCCCTGTTTACCCTTTTTTCACACCCTATCCGGATAATGCGCTGACCTACGCCCATTCCCCAGGAAGCCCGCATGCCATCACCCTCCAGCGCCCCGGTAACTCCCAAGCGTCGCTTCTACCGGCGCTGGCCTTTCGGCCTTGCCGTGGCGGCGGTGATCGGCTATGGCGTCGCAGTGGCGATGCACTGGGATGACCGCGGCGCGCTGTGGGTGAAAGAGCGCTTCGAAAGCACCGGCGAGCGCAGCGAAAGCGTGTGGTTGCCAGACTATCAGGTCGACATCGATGCCAAACCGTTACCAGGCATGGACGATGACGAAGCCTCGGACGTGGCCTTCAACCCGCATACCCGCACCCTGTTCGCGGTCATGGGCAAGAACCCGATCCTGGCCGAGCTGAGCCTGGAGGGCGATGTACTGCGCAAGATCCCCCTCAACGGCTGGAACAACCCGGAAGGCGTTGCGGTGCTGGAAGACGGCAATCTGGCCATCACCGACGAGCGCCTGCATGACCTGACCGTGGTCAAGGTGGACGCGCAGACCACCGCGCTGAACCACGACGACTTTCAGAGCCACGACCTGGGCCCGTCGGTGAAGAGCAACAAGGGCTTCGAGGCGGTCGCCTGGGACCCGCTGCGTCAGCGCCTGATCATCGGCGAGGAGCGCCCGCCCAAGCTGTACACCTGGAACACCGATGGCCGCAGCCCGCTCAAGGGCGAGAAGCAGCCGTTACCCAGCGAGGAACTCGACCTGCGTAACCTGTCTGCACTGGCGGTCGACCCGCGCACTGGTCACCTGCTGGTGCTCTCGGCCGATTCCAACATGCTGCTGGAGCTGGACGAGCAAGGCCAGCAGGTCAGCTTCATGACCTTGCTGGGAGGCTTCAACGGCCTTGAAGACACCATTCCAAGGGCTGAAGGGGTGGCCATGGATGACAAGGGAAACCTGTATATGGTCAGCGAGCCGGCTTTGTTCTATCGCTTCAGAAAGAACTGACCCCAACATCCGATGTTTCTGATGCTGGCATTAAGCTTTGTTTCAGTTGTACATGGTTAGATTCGCCACCCCCATGTCGAGTCTGCCCCATGCGTCATCTTGTTCGCCTGTTTCTTGTCCTGGTCGTTATCGGTCTGCTCCTGCTCGGCTGGGCCGGGCAGGAATTTCGCCTGTTCGAGCGGGGCTGGTTCAACCTCAAGTCGTGGTGGCAGCCCGCCGAGCAGAGCATCGGCCTTGACCGCTACCGTGTGGTGGTGGAGGCGCAGCCGGTCGAGGGGCTGGATGATGATATTTCGGCGCTGACCTACGACCCGGACCGAAAAACCCTGTTCACCGTCACCAACGCCCGCTCGGAGCTGATCGAGCTGTCGCTGGACGGCCGTATCCTGCGTCGCATACCGCTGACGGGGTTCGGCGACCCAGAGGCGGTGGAGTATGTCGGGCCCAACAGCTATGTCATCACCGACGAGCGTCAACAACGGTTGATTCGTGTACGGCTGGAAGACGACACGATGTTCCTCGACGCCGGTGATGCCGAACAGCTCAGCCTGGGCATCGGCCTGAATGGCAACAAAGGGTTTGAGGGGCTGGCTTACGATTCGGCGGGCAAGCGGCTGTTCGTGGCAAAGGAACGCGACCCGATGCTGATCTATGAGGTTCATGGCTTTCCCCATGACAACCCGGAAAAGCCTTACGCCGTGCATGTGGTGCAAGACCGCAAGCGTGATTCACGGCTGTTTGTGCGGGACTTGTCGAGCTTGCAGTTCGATGAGCGCAGTGGGCATTTGCTGGCGCTTTCGGATGAGTCACGGCTGGTGCTGGAGCTGGATCTGGAAGGCGTGCCCTTGAGTACCTTGTCGTTGCGCAAGGGCTTTCAGGGGTTGCAGGCGACGGTGCCGCAGGCGGAGGGGATTGCAATGGACGAGGCGGGGACCATCTATCTGGTCAGTGAGCCTAACCTGTTCTATGTGTTCAAGCAGCCGGCGGAGTGAGCAGGTGGGGCTGCTTTGCAGCCCATTCGCAGCACAAGGCTGCTCCTACAGGAAATCGTGTACCCCTGTAGGTGCAGGCTTGGCTGCGAATCGAGGGCAGAGCCCTCGCCGAAGATTACTCGGCCTTCAGGCTCTTGACGCCTTCAGGGGTACCCAGCAGCAGCAAGTCTGCCGGCCGCGCCGCGAACAGGCCATTGGTCACCACGCCAACGATGGCATTGATTTGCGCTTCCAGCTCCACCGGGTTGGTGATCTGCAGGTTGTGCACATCGAGGATCACGTTGCCGTTGTCGGTGACCACGCCTTCGCGGTACACCGGGTCGCCGCCCAGCTTGACCAATTGACGGGCCACATGGCTGCGCGCCATCGGGATCACTTCGACCGGCAGCGGGAATGCGCCCAGTACCGGCACCAGCTTGCTGCCATCGGCGATGCAGATGAAGGTCTTGGCCACAGCGGCGACGATCTTCTCGCGGGTCAGGGCCGCGCCGCCACCCTTGATCAGGTTCAGGTGCGCGTCGCTCTCGTCGGCGCCGTCCACGTAGAATTCCAGCTCGCTGACACTGTTCAGCTCGTAGACCGGGATGCCATGGCCCTTCAGACGCTGGGCAGTGGCTTCGGAGCTGGCGACTGCGCCGTCGAAGGCGGTCTTGTGCTGAGCCAGGGCGTCGATGAAGAAGTTGGCAGTCGAACCGGTACCGACGCCGACGACGCTCTTTTCATCCAGCTTGGGCAGAATGAAGTCGACAGCGGCCTGGGCGACGGCCTGTTTGAGTTGGTCCTGGGTCATGCGGGCTCCGAAAGGGGCAGGGCGGTTTTCAAAGTTGCCTAGTATAACGGCTTGGGCGGCTTTGCTGTGGTCGCCCGACGTAGCGCTGGGGTAGACTCGCAGCCCTTGTCCCGCGGCCCAGTGATGCTTTCCCGATGCTCGAACAGTACGTCAAGAAGATCCTCACCTCGCGCGTCTATGACGTTGCCGTCGAAACCCCGTTGCAGAGCGCCGGGCAGCTGAGCAAGCGCCTGGGCAACCAGATCTTGCTCAAGCGTGAAGACCTGCAGCCGGTGTTCTCGTTCAAGATCCGCGGGGCCTATAACAAGCTGGCGCAGCTGACGGCCGAAGAGCTGGCCCGTGGCGTGGTCACTGCCTCGGCCGGCAATCATGCCCAGGGCCTGGCCCTGGCTGCGCGCGAGATGGGCATCAAGGCCACTATCGTAATGCCTAAAACCACCCCGGAGATCAAGATCGAAGGTGTGCGCTCGCGCGGTGGCAAGGTCGTGCTGCATGGCGACTCGTTCCCCGAGGCGCTGGCCTATTCGCTGAAACTGGTCGAGGAGAAGGGCTTTGTCTATGTTCACCCTTACGACGACCCGCACACCATCGCCGGGCAAGGCACTGTGGCCATGGAAATCCTGCGCCAGCACCCTGGGCAGCTGGACGCCATCTTTGTACCCGTGGGCGGTGGCGGCCTCATTGCTGGCATTGCTGCCTATGTGAAGTACCTGCGCCCGGAAATCAAGGTGATCGGTGTCGAGCCGGACGATTCCAATTGCCTCCAGGCGGCGATGGCTGCCGGTGAGCGTGTGGTGCTGCCTCAGGTTGGGTTATTTGCCGACGGCGTGGCGGTGGCGCAGATCGGCCAGCATACATTCGATATCTGCCGCCACCATGTGGATGAAGTGGTGACGGTCAGCACCGACGAGATCTGCGCGGCTATCAAGGATATCTACGACGATACCCGCTCGATCACCGAGCCTGCCGGCGCCTTGGGCGTGGCGGGTATCAAGAAGTATGTCGAGCTTTATGGCGTGACCGGGCAGACGCTGGTGGCTATCGACTCCGGCGCCAACGTCAACTTCGACCGCCTGCGCCATGTGGCCGAGCGTGCCGAGCTGGGTGAAAAGCGCGAAGCGATCATCGCCGTGACCATCCCGGAGCGCCCGGGCAGCTTCAAGGCCTTCTGCGAGGCGATCGGCAAGCGCCAGATCACCGAATTCAACTACCGCAAGCACACCTCCGACGAGGCGCACATCTTCGTTGGCGTGCAGACCCACCCGGAAAACGACCCACGGGCGGCGCTGGTGCAGCATCTGACCGATCAGGGCTTCCCGGTTACCGACCTGACTGACAACGAACTGGCCAAGCTGCACATTCGCCACATGGTTGGCGGCCATTCGGCCGGTGCCAGCGATGAAATGGTGTTGCGCTTCGAATTCCCCGAGCGGCCGGGGGCGTTGTTCAACTTCCTCAACAAGCTGGGCGGGCGCTGGAATATCTCGATGTTCCATTACCGCAACCATGGCGCGGCTGACGGGCGCGTGGTGGCGGGGCTGCAGGTGCCGGAGGACGAGCGCCACCTGGTGCCGGCAGCGCTGGCCAAGATTGGTTACCCATACTGGGACGAGACCGAGAACCCGGCTTACAAGCTGTTCCTGGGTTGAGCGGCTAAGCTTGGCTTATCGCTCAAGGATGTGAAGACATGGAACACCTGACCACCCTCAAGACCTTGCACATCATCGCCACCGCACTGCTGTTTCTGGGCGCCCTGGGCCTTGCGGTGTGGACGGTGCGCGCCCGTC
Organism: Pseudomonas sp. GW460-LB5; assembly: GCF_059423245.1. Taxonomy (NCBI): domain Bacteria; kingdom Pseudomonadati; phylum Pseudomonadota; class Gammaproteobacteria; order Pseudomonadales; family Pseudomonadaceae; genus Pseudomonas; species Pseudomonas sp. GW460-LB5. Next base: position 4,142 of record NZ_JBWKXT010000013.1, on the reverse strand, counting down.
GACAGGGCGATGCCGAGGCCTATGCCAAACTGCTGCGCCGGCCGCTGGTATTTGTGTGGCTGGTGATGGGCCTGTGCCTGGTGAGCATGCCGTTTACCGGCTGGTGGCTGGTGCACCTGGTGGGTTGGCCGCTGGGGCAGGCCTGGGTGCTGGCGTCCAGCGTCATCTATACCTTCGGCGCGCTGGCCGTGTGGTGGCTGCTGGTGCGGCTGAACCGGCTACGCAAGGCTGAAGTGGTGGGGTTGCGGTTTACCCTGGCGCTGGCGGTGTTCAGCGGGGTCTGCTTCCTGTCCATTGCCGGGCTGATGGGCGCCAAGCCAGTCTGACAGCCTTGGGTTGCCTGTGCCGGCCTCTTCGCGGGTGAACCCGCTCCCACAGGTACGGCGCAGCCCTCAGGCCTGATACGGTCCCTGTGGGAGCGGCTTTAGCCGCGAAGAGGCCAGCACAGGAAAACCTCAATCGCGCAACGAAACCACCGGCCACCCGCGCTTCTCGGCCTCGGCCCGCAGGTTCGGGTCGGGGTCCACCGCCACCGCATGCGTCACCCGCTGCAACAACGGCAAATCGTTCATCGAGTCGCTATAGAAGTAGCTGTCCTCAAGGTCAAAGCCGTTCTCCAGCATCCAGCGCTCCAGCCGCGTCACTTTGCCTTCACGGAAACACGGTATATCGGTACTGCGCCCGGTATAGCGGCCGTCGCGCATCTCGCATTCGGTCGCCAGCAATACTCGCACCCCAAGGCGCCGGGCAATCGGTGCGGTTACAAAACGATTGGTAGCGGTGATGATCACCAGCTGGTCGCCCGCCTCGCGGTGCTGCTGCAGCAAGGCCAGGGCTTTGGGCAGGATGATCGGCTCGATGCAGTCGCGCATGAAGTCGCGGTGCCATTCGTCGAGCTGGGCCACAGGCGTTGCCGCCAGAATCTCCATGGAAAAGGCCAGGTAGGCCTGCAGGTCCAGGGTGCCGTTGAGGTAGTCCTGGTAGAAGCCATCGTTGCGTTGCTTGTAGGCGACCGGGTCGAGAATGCCGCGCTCGCAAAGGTAATCACCCCAGGCATGGTCGCTGTCGCCACCGAGGAGGGTATTGTCCAGGTCGAATAAAGCCAGGCGCATCGCGGTCACTCGCATCAGCCAGAGGGGAGGCCCGCAGAATACGGAGTTTTCACGCTGCTGCACATAAGCTTGGCAGGCGCGTTGCTGCGCTCGCAAGCTTTGTGGAACAATGCGGTGACATGCGTTTGCGAGGTTGCTGCCGTGATCGACCCGGATGGTTTTCGCCCCAATGTCGGGATCATTCTCACGAATGATGCCGGGCAGGTGCTATGGGCTCGACGGATCAACCAGGATGCCTGGCAATTTCCCCAGGGTGGTATCAACCCTGACGAGACGCCGGAAGATGCCCTGTACCGCGAGCTGAACGAAGAAGTTGGCCTTGAACGCGACGATGTGGAAATTCTTGCCTGCACCCGTGGCTGGTTGCGTTATCGTTTACCCCAGCGACTGGTACGTACCCACAGCCAGCCGCTGTGCATCGGCCAGAAGCAGAAGTGGTTCCTGCTAAGGCTGGTCAGCAATGAACAGCGGGTGCGGATGGACCTGACCGGCAAGCCGGAGTTCGACGGCTGGCGCTGGGTGAGCTATTGGTATCCGCTGGGCCAGGTTGTGACATTCAAGCGCGAGGTGTACCGGCGCGCCCTGAAAGAGCTAGCACCGCGTCTGCTGACGCGCGACTGACGACGGAGTTCGACCCCGAGCCATGCTCAATACGCTGCGCAAGATCGTCCAGGAAGTAAACTCCGCCAAAGATCTCAAGTCGGCGTTGGGGATCATCGTCTTGCGCGTCAAGGAGGCCATGGGCAGCCAGGTCTGCTCAGTCTACCTGCTTGACCCCGAAACCAACCGCTTCGTGCTGATGGCCAGCGAAGGCCTGAACAAGCGCTCCATCGGCAAGGTCAGCATGGCCCCCAACGAGGGCCTTGTTGGCCTGGTGGGTACCCGGGAAGAGCCGCTGAACCTGGAAAACGCCGCCGACCACCCGCGTTACCGCTACTTTGCCGAAACCGGTGAAGAAAAATTCGCCTCCTTCCTGGGTGCGCCGATCATTCACCACCGCCGCGTGGTCGGGGTGCTGGTCATCCAGCAAAAGGAGCGCCGCCAGTTCGACGAGGGCGAAGAAGCCTTCCTGGTCACCATGAGCGCCCAGCTCGCCGGGGTAATCGCCCACGCTGAAGCCACTGGGTCGATCCGTGGCCTTGGCCGCCAAGGCAAGGGTATCCAGGAGGCGCGCTTCGTCGGCGTGCCTGGCTCGCCTGGCGCTGCCGTGGGGCGCGCGGTGGTGATGCTGCCGCCAGCCGACCTGGAAGTGGTGCCGGACAAGGCCGTCGATGACATCGACGCTGAACTCAAGCTGTTCCAGAATGCCCTTGAAGGCGTACGTGCTGACATGCGCAAGCTGTCGGCCAAGCTGGCCACCCAGCTACGGCCTGAAGAGCGCGCGTTGTTCGATGTGTACCTGATGATGCTCGAAGATGCAGCCCTGGGCGGCGAGGTGACCGAAGTCATCAAGACCGGCCAGTGGGCGCAGGGCGCCCTGCGCCAGGTGGTCGGCGAGCACGTCAGCCGCTTCGAGCTGATGGACGATGACTACCTGCGTGAGCGGGCCTCCGACGTCAAGGACCTGGGCCGGCGCCTGCTGGCCTACCTGCAGGAAGCCCGCTCGCAGTCGCTGGTGTATGCCGACAACACCATCCTGGTCAGTGAGGAGCTGACACCGGCCATGCTCGGCGAAGTGCCGGAAGGCAAGCTGGTCGGCCTGGTCTCGGTACTGGGTTCGGGCAACTCCCACGTCGCCATCCTCGCCCGCGCGATGGGCATCCCCACGGTGATGGGCCTGGTTGACCTGCCGTACTCCAAGGTCGACGGTATCGAACTGATTGTCGACGGGTACAAGGGCGAGGTGTTCACCAACCCCAGCGAAGTGCTGCGCAAGCAATACAGCGAAGTGGTTGAGGAAGAGCGCCAGCTGGCCCAGGGCCTGGATGCCCTGCGCGAACTGCCATGCGTTACCCCCGACGGCCACCGCATGCCGCTGTGGGTCAACACCGGCTTGCTGGCCGACGTGGCCCGTGCCCAGCAGCGCGGCGCCGAAGGGGTAGGCCTGTACCGCACCGAAGTGCCGTTCATGATCAACCAGCGCTTCCCCAGCGAGAAAGAACAGCTGGCCATCTACCGCGAGCAGTTGGCCGCCTTCCACCCGCTGCCGGTGACCATGCGTACCCTCGATATCGGCGGTGACAAAGCGCTGTCGTACTTCCCGATCAAGGAAGAAAACCCGTTCCTGGGTTGGCGCGGCATCCGCGTCACCCTCGACCACCCGGAAATTTTCCTGGTGCAGACCCGCGCCATGCTCAAGGCCAGCGAGGGCCTGAACAACCTGCGTATCCTGCTGCCAATGATTTCTGGCATCCACGAGCTGGAAGAAGCGCTGCACCTGATCCACCGCGCCTGGGGCGAGGTGCGTGACGAAGGCACCGACGTGCCGATGCCCCCGGTGGGCGTGATGGTGGAAATCCCCGCGGCGGTGTACCAGACCAAGGAGCTGGCACGCCAAGTCGACTTCCTGTCGGTGGGCTCCAACGACCTGACCCAGTACCTGCTGGCGGTGGACCGCAACAACCCACGGGTTGCCGACCTGTACGACTACCTGCATCCGGCGGTGCTGCAAGCGCTGAATACGGTAGTGCGCGACGCTCATGGCGAAGGCAAGCCGGTAAGCATCTGCGGTGAGATGGCGGGTGACCCGGCGGCGGCCATCCTGTTGATGGCGATGGGCTTCGACAGCCTTTCGATGAACGCCACCAACCTGCCGAAGGTGAAGTGGATGTTGCGCCAGGTGAACATGAGCAAGGCCAAGGAGTTGCTGGCCGACGCCTTGAGCCATGACAACCCGCAGGTTATCCACAGCTCGCTGCAGCTGGCCCTGAAGAACCTCGGGTTGGCGCGGATGATCGGGCCAGGGGCCAACAAAACCCTCTGAGCGTTAGGTTGCCTGTTACGGCCTCTTCGCGGGACAAGCCCGCTCCCACAGGGGTTGCGCAGATCCTGAAGACCCCGCGGTAGCTGTGGGAGCGGGCTTGACCCGCG
>NZ_JBWKXT010000012.1:0-128071 GCF_059423245.1 Pseudomonas sp. GW460-LB5 | reverse complement strand
TGCAGCTGTCTCCAGTAGAGTATGAGAAACGCTATTTCCTGAGCTTGGAGAGTGTCTAGAAAACCAGGGGCGATTCATACCATCCGCTCGTCGCTACCTCTTGGAGATGGCCATCCATCCAATGCCCATGGGGTACAGCATGGCTAGAATGGTATAGTCTCTCATTTATTTGCAGAACAGCCGCAGGAAGCCGCTGGGAGATTTCACATGGCGATCTACACCGCAGGCTATGAAGGGTTGTCTATCGACGCCTTCATCGCTCGTCTTAAGCAAGCTCAGATCGACAAGGTTCTGGACGTTCGCGAGTACCCTCTGTCCAGAAAGCCTGGTTTCTCCAAGAAGGCTTTCGCCCAGTGCTTGGCGGATGCAGGAATTGCCTACGAGCATTCCCCTCCCTTGGGTTGCCCAAAACCGATTCGAAACCGCTATAAGGTCGATGGCGATTGGGGGGTCTATGCGCGCGACTTCAGGGCTTACATCCGTACCCGGATGGACCTTCTGGAGAACCTGACAGCTGATGCCTCAAGCCAGCGCATTTGTATGGTTTGCTACGAAGCTGACGCGAATTTTTGTCACCGCAGCCTTATCGCCGAGGCTGCGAGTGAATTGGATTCATCCCTGGATACGCGGCATCTGCCTCTCAAAATAGAGAAATTTGCTGATTTGCTTCGGGCGGTTGCTTAGGTGGATAGATGAGACTGATGATAAGCCACTGTTGCGGAAATCGATGAATCGTTCCCATTAGAAGCATAAGATCTTTTCCTGGTAACTCGACCTCCAGCTTCTGTCGAAACGGCGCTTCCCAGCCGTTAGGCCCATGAGCTCGGCGCATGTTTCTGTACAGCTGGCTTGCCTCCCAGTCTACGATCTTGTGCTTATAAATCTTTACCTCACCATCAAGTACTGACTCATAGCTGTAGTAGAAATCGAAGGGCACCTTCTCTAGGCGCTTGATGCTGGCTTTGACATCGTCCTGATCGAATAAACCGGGCTGGCGCTGCAGTCTCTCCAGTTTTTCAAGCTCCTCATCAGTCCAGCTTTCTGACGCGGCTTTACGGATCTCTAATCCAATAATTCGCTCAGGCTTGATCAAGCCGAGCGTGACATTGGAATTCTGTCGAGCCTGCTCCAGAGCCTCAAAACTGTCGTAGATGGGCAGCTTGCTAAGCATTTCCCTCCTTCGAATCCACGCTTTCGAGGTTGGAATAATGTCTTGGGGCTGAATCGTATCCACGCCAATCTTATGGCTTTCAGGTCGGTGATCGTTGGAGCTTTTTTCGATGGAGGCTTCGATCCACTGCCACTTTGAAAATCGTTGATCATCAGTGACCAGGCGGAACGGTACAGGGTAAAGACGGATCAGATTGCCTGCCTCGTCCATCCCCGCAACGCACGAAGTCTCTGTATAGGCAGCGCTGGGTGACGGGTATGTTTTGCATAGGATTAGTATGCGAGCTTTCCTTCTCATACAGGCACGTCCTTATTGTACTGCTGATACTGTAGCGACCAGAGCGTAAACTGGCCATATGATATCGCCCTGTCCCGACAAACCTCATCCATGTGCGGCTGCCACTGAGCGTCATCACCAAGAGCGAGCAATTCAGGCATAGCTGCTGCTAGGGATTGCCTAACCGGGCTGCACCGCAGAAAGATTGAACGCAGCTTCGGCACGAACTTGCCGTCCGATTGAAGCGGACGAGCTACGCACCGTTTGGGGTTGCGGCCCCTTTCGATGTTCGTCGATGGGATCTAGCTCAGTCGCAAGGGGCTTCCGGCGTACTGAACACTCCAACAAAATGGCATTTGCAAAGCTGCTTGAGCAAATCACCGCTTGCATGGCTGCTGGAGTATGATGGGGACTGGTAGCTCTGGCAGGAGAGCCCAATGACTGAATCAGCGCGCACCACGGTAAAGTGCCTGGATCCCGGCGACGGCTCCGGCGATGTGATTGTGGAATTACCTGACGACATTCTGCGCGAGCTCGGGGTCACGACGGGCGACAGACTCTCCATAGAGCTCATCAACGGCGATATCGTACTCAAGCCAGTCCGCGAGCGCCGCGAATCTGATTAGCTACGCGTTGCAGGCCCTCTGTGTCGTCGTGTTGAGCTGATGAAGCTTTCTAGCGGGGATACATGGGACGGCAGTCAGCCTACTGCCGTCCTTCTGGTCGGTGCGTTATTTGGCTGGATAGTTGGCGACTACTAGGTCCGCGCCGCTTTTGGTTAACCCAATGACTTGGTAGGCATGGCTTACGCCATCAACCTCCATGCCTGGGGATCCAGCTGGCATTCCTGGCACGGCGATCCCGACCAGATCGTTCCGCTCCTTGAGTTCTCGAATCTGCTCAGCTGGCACGTGACCTTCAACAAACTTTCCATCAATCACGGCTGTGTGGCAGGACGCTAACCGTGGCGCTACGCCCAGCTTCTGTTTCACTGCGCTCATGTCCGTCTCAATATGGTCGGTCACTTTGAAACTATTGGCTTCCAAGTGCGCGATCCATTTCTTGCAGCAACCGCAGTTCGCGTCTCGGTGAACGTCGATGGACAAAGGCTCGGCAGCGTAGGCCGCTGAGGTCACCAGCAGCCCAGCGATAGCGGCTAGACGAACGAGTATCCGGTTAGTTGGCATGAGTGTGCTCCTTACCGTCTTTGTGAACATGCGTCTTTGTCGACGATTTCGGGTGGGCGTCCGAATGGGCTTCGGCCGCATTGTGGTCACCGTGATGATCTGCCGCTTGGGTGGCGCCTGCGGGTGGAGCTCCATGGTCGTGAGCTGCCTGGGCATGATCGTTGTCTGCCGCTTCGTCGTGATCGCCATGCTCGGCATGCCCGCTCCCGCCGTGCTGGCCCTCATGGTTATGCATATCGCTTTCGCCGCCGCCGTGCTGATGGCCACCGCTCGTGGCCACCAAAGCCTTGTACTGCTCGGGATTCATTTCGGGAAGTTGATCCAGGAACGCGACTATTCCCCAGATGTACTCATCACCCATGCTCTTGCCCCAAGCGGGCATGCCGGTGGCTTTGATGCCGTGCTTGATCGTCCAGAATGCGGCAGCCGGTTCGCCTCCGACACCCACCTTGGTGAGGTCAGGTGGCGACGGGTATAGCGCTTGGCTAAGTTCTGTCTTTCCAACGCCAGGGGCGAGGTGGCACCCAATGCACATGGCGTTGTAGTTGCCTGCGCCTGCCTTGATCAACGCAGCGTTCTTCAGGTCAGGCACTTCAATGTCTCGCGCTCGAACCTCAATCGACCGGTCGCGAGCCATGGCGAGAAACGAATGGACAGCCGGGAAGTGAGGATCATCGGCGCCGACATTCACCAAGCCGAAATACGCGGTGCCCAATACCGCAGCACTTCCGACAGCACCGGCCACAAGCAGCGTTGTAATTGTTCTTTTCATGTTGGAATTCTCAGAACCACATCCTGATACCGGCAACGAAGCGTGCCTCATCAACATCTCCACCCTCGTCTCGGATGAAGTCAGCGGTGTTGCCGTAGGAGCGGCTCCAGGTAACGCCTATGTACGGGGCAAACTGGCGGACGATTTCATACCGTAGACGCAGCCCGACTTCGGTATTGGCCAGACCCGATCCAACACCGCGCTCAGGATCGTTCTTGCCATAGAAGTTCGCCTCGGCCGTGGGCTGCAAAATCAAGCGATTGGTCAGCAGGATGTCGTATTCGCCTTCAAGACGCGCAGCAGTCTGGCCGTTCTCGCCGATGAACGCCGTAGCTTCGGCCTCGAAGTCATACAAGGCCATGCCCTGAATACCAAAGGCTGCCCAGGTCTGCGGTGATTCCGGTTTGAAATCCTGACGGACTCCGGCGACCACGTCCCACCAAGGACTGACCGAGCGCCCGTATAGCAGTTGCAGCTCAGCGTCTTCGGTTACCCCATTGGTGCGCTCGCCTTCCGAGCGAACCCAGAGTCGATTGATGTCGCCGCCTACCCAGCCTGATGCGTCCCAGGCCAGGGTGCTGCCCTCATCGGCGTCTTGGTATTCGAGCTGGTCCAACAGGAAGAAGCTGTTGATTCCGCTGTCGTGCACCTGGTGGCCACCCAAAGGCGGAAAGGCTGCCTCGCGGTCGGCATCAGTGAGCACTGGAATCGGCGTGCGACTCGTTGTGGTCGGAGAAATCGCTGAACCATGATTCATCTGGGAATGGTCCATGCCCTTCATCGAACCGTGATCCATGCCCTTCATGTTTCCATGGCCCATTTTGCTGTGGTCCATCTTGCTATGGTCCACCGGGCTGGATTTGCTCTGGCTTTGAGCATGCTCCATCTGGCTGTGATCAACAGGGGCAGGCTGTTTCTGCTGTTTGCTCACCCCCATCTTGCTGTGATCCATCGCCGGCATCGATTCGGACGGAACAGCATCCATTTGCATGGAACCGTGCCCCATTTTCGAATGATCCATGCCCGAGTGATCCATTTCTTCAGCGGCGAAGCTGGGCGTTACGCCCAGCATGCCGATTGAAACAGTCAGGGCCAGCAGCGAAGGCCGCCCAAGGCTATTGACCATCTTTCCCTGCCTTAGCTTTGTCGCTGCCATGCGATTCCATCATTTTGTCGTGGTCCATGCCTTCCATCGAGCCATGGTCCATCCCCTTCATCGAGCCGTGGTCCATACTTTCCATGGACCCATGGTCCATGCCTTCATGGTTCATCCCCTGACCCTGCTTGTCCTGCGAACCTTTGGCTTTACCGGCCTCGGTAGATTTCTGGGAATGCTGATCATGGTTGTCGCTGGACCACGACGACGGGGCATAAACAGCCAACATGCCGACCATCGCAGCAGAGAGGAAAAAGGCGCTTCGTTTCATTGGTTTGCTCATCTCAAATCTCCAGCTCATTCGTCCACACGGACTTCTCGGAACATGCCCATTTCCATGTGGAACAGTAGGTGACAGTGATAGGCCCAACGTCCCAAGGCATCTGCGGTGACGCGATAGCTTCGTTTTGAGCCAGGTGGCATGTCGATGGTGTGCTTGCGAACCATGAAGTTGCCGTTCTCGTCCTCCAGATCACTCCACATACCGTGGAGATGGATGGGGTGAGTCATCATGGTGTCGTTGACCAAGGTGATGCGAAGACGCTCGCCATATTTCAACCGCAGCGGTTCAGCATCAGAGAATTTGATACCGTCGAACGACCACGCGAACTTCTCCATGTGGCCGGTAAGGTGCAGTTCGATTGTGCGTCCAGGCTCTCGACCATCGGGATCGATGAAGGTGCTCCGCAAATCGGCGTAGGTCAGCACTCGGCGCCCGTTGTTGCGCAGGCCAATTCCCGGATCGTTCAGCTTCGGGGTCGGCGACATGGTCTGCATATCGACCAACGGGTTGTTTGTCTCGGAAGCCGGATGGCTCTGCATTGCACCGCTCATGCCGGCCATGCCCTCATGACTCATCCCAGCCATCGTGCTGTGATCCATGCCGGCCATGTTGCTATGGTCCATTCCAGCCATCTTGCTGTGGTCCATGCCGGCCATGCTGCTATGGTCCATTCCAGCCATCTTGCTGTGGTCCATGCCGGCCATGCTGCCATGGTCCATCCCAGCCATCTTGCTGTGATCCATCCCGGCCATGTTCCCCTGGTCCATGCCAGCCATGCCGCCGTGATCCATTCCGCCCATGCTGCCGTGGTCCATGCCCATATCGCTCATGGCGATGATCGGGCGTGGATCTACCTCCGGCACGGGCGCTTGCAAGCCTTCACGAACTGCCAGGGTGCCTCGGGAGTACCCGGTACGGTCCATGGATTGCGCGAAGATTGTATAGGCCTGCTCGTTTTCAGGTTCGACGATGACATCGTAGGTTTCGGCAACGGCGATCCGGAACTCATCGACCGATACGGGTTTGACGTACTGGCCGTCGGCAGCCACAACCGTCATCTTGAGCCCAGGAATCCGGACATCGAAATAGGTCATGGCCGAGCCGTTGATAAAGCGCAGGCGGATCTTCTCGCCGGGCTTGAAGATACCCGTCCAGTTGCCGTTCGGAGCCTGGCCGTTCATGAGGTAGGTGTAGGTATACCCGCTCACGTCAGCGAGGTCGGTGGGGCTCATCTTCATTTCAGCCCACATCTTCCGATCCGCTACAGCGGCCGACCAGCCTTTCTCGCTCACATCGTCAACGAAGTCGCTAACAGTGCGCTTGTGGAAGTTGTAGTAGTCAGATTGCTTCTTGAGTTTGGAGAGCACCCGCGCCGGGTCTTCATCCGTCCAATCGCTGAGCATGACGACGTAATCACGGTCGTACACAAACGGCTCCGGATCCTTGGCATCGATCACCAACGCCCCATAGACCCCGGACTGTTCCTGGAAGCCTGAGTGGCTGTGATACCAGTAGGTGCCGTTCTGGTGGACCTTGAACTTGTATTCGTACATGCCATCGGGAGCGATGCCGTGGAAGCTCAAGCCCGGCACACCGTCCATGTTGGCGGGCAGGATGATGCCGTGCCAGTGAATGGAGGTGTCTTGTTTCAGCCGGTTGCGTACGCGCAGTGTCACGGTGTCGCCTTCGCGCCATCGCAGGATCGGCCCTGGCACCGAACCGTTGATGGCCATGGCCGTGCGAGCTGCACCCGTGATATTGACGGGGAGTTCGCCGATATACAGATCGAAGTCCGTGCCGCTCAGCACGTTCGGTTGGCCAGGGCTGGTCACGGCCCAGACCGGCGCGCGCCACATGCCGAGCCCACCCAGAAGTCCGGTAGCGGCCAGGCCTTTGACGAAAGATCGTCTCGTGGTTTTGCTTTGCATGCCGTTGCGTCCAGTCAGGTAGATCGCTGATATCCAGGCTGCTCGATGGGGCAGCCCTTGGGTTCATTGGAGCTCTCACCAGTCTCGTAGACTTTCGTCACTGCGCGAGGCTGATGAGAGGCCGTAGTCTGAAACTGCCATAGTTCAGATTCCGGGGTGATTACATTTCTGTAAGCTGGGATCAGCAGCTTTCGTGGCCGGCATGCTTGCTGGACTGGGCGGCAACTGGCGCCTGCTCTTTCTTCTCCTGCGCAACTTGGAATGCCTGCATGGAGCTTTGGCGAGCCGCTTCCATCCGCGCAAAGGTCCGGTCCGCGCCGCCCTCTGCCAGGGCGATGCCTGCCATGCCGAAGGTAACGACCATCACAATTGCTTTGACCATGTTCATCTGGAGATCCTCAGTGGGTTCTGCGCCTCATGGCGTCAGGTACAGGGTCAAGTTAGCTTCGCGGTGCTGTCAGAAAACTGATCTCGACATTACTTTTCCGTCAGCTTCTGGTTGGGCGTCTTTTTTCCTGCAAACTGGAGATGCACCCCGCGTGGATGAGAGCAGATGAAATTACTCGTAGCCGAAGATGAGCCAAAAACCGGTGTCTACCTCCAGCAAGGTCTGACAGAAGCTGGCTTCACCGTTGACCGGGTGATGACAGGCACTGACGCCCTGCAACAGGCACAGAGCGAAGCGTATGACTTGCTGATACTCGACGTGATGATGCCGGGGCTCGATGGCTGGGATGTCCTGCGCAAGATCCGTGCGGCGGGTCAGGATGTGCCGGTTCTTTTCTTGACGGCCCGAGACGGCGTAGACGACCGCGTGAAAGGTTTGGAACTGGGCGCTGATGACTACCTGGTGAAGCCCTTTGCGTTCTCGGAGCTGCTGGCTCGGGTTCGCACGTTGTTGCGCAGAGGCAACGGTGGTGCTGCTCAAACCACCATGAAGATGGCAGACCTTGAGGTAGACCTGCTCAAGCGTCGAGCTACGCGAAACGGCAAGCGGATCGACCTTACCGCAAAGGAGTTTTCCCTGCTGGAGCTGCTCATGCGCCGACGCGGCGAGGTGCTCCCCAAGTCGCTGATCGCTTCTCAGGTCTGGGACATGAACTTCGACAGTGACACCAACGTGATTGAGGTAGCGATTCGCCGACTGCGGGCCAAAATAGATGACGACTTCGCGCCAAAGCTCATCCATACCGCCCGAGGCATGGGCTACATGATGGATGTGCCCGAGTGATGCGCCCGCAATCATCGCTCGTCAAGCGACTGACCCTGATGTTCATGTTCGCAGTGACTGCTGTCCTGGTGGTTGCCGGGGTGGCTTTCTACGGGCTCAGCCAGCACCATTTCCGGATGCTGGATGAGCAGGCGCTTTCCGAAAAGCTGGAGTCAACGCGTCATATCCTGTCCATCTCAGCAGCGCGAGGCGGGCTCCACGATCAGGAGCAGCAGCTGCGGGCATTGCTCGGCGCACATCAGGATTTGTCGGCGAAAATCACCAAGGCTGACGGTACGGTCCTGTTTTCAGACCCCAAAGCCTCCCAAATTCCCCAGCGGTTCGAGCAGGCGCACCGGGGTGCGGTCTGGGAATGGCAGGATGAATCGCAGAACTTTCGCGGCATTACCGCCCAGCTGACCATTGCAGGCGAGCCGGAACCGGTGACGGCCGTGCTGATGCTCGACGTCACCACTCACGCCCATTTCTTTGTCACCCTGCAATGGTGGTTCGGAATTGGCCTGGTGATCAGCGCGATTGTAAGCGCAGGCTTGGGTTGGGTCGTGGCCAAGAGTGGGCTTCGGCCTGTTGGGCAAATCACCAAAGTGGCCACCGGGATGTCGGCAAGATCGCTCCGCGAGCGCATTCCCCTGGAGCCCGTGCCGCTAGAGCTTCAGGAGCTCATCCTGTCTTTCAACGGGATGCTGGGACGGTTGGAGGATGCATTCGTTCGGTTGTCCAACTTCTCTGCCGATATCGCTCACGAGTTGAGAACGCCAGTCAGCAACCTTCTGACCCATACTGAAGTGGTGCTCACCAAGAAGCGTGACCTGGATGCCTATGAGGAGAACCTCTATTCGAACCTGGAAGACCTCAAGCGTATGTCGCGCATGATCGACGACATGCTGTTCCTCGCCAAGGCGGATAACGGTCTGATCGTCCCTGAGCAGATTGATGTGGAGCTCTCCGACCTCGTTTCCAAGCTGTTCGAGTACTACCAGTTCCTGGCTGAGGATCAAGGCATCCAGCTGACCCTACACGGGCAGGGTAAGGTTCGTGGCGATCGCCTGATGATTGACCGAGCGCTTTCCAACCTTCTATCCAACGCGTTGCGCTACACCCCGGAAGGTAACGAGATATCAGTGCGAATCGAGCAGACGCCTGAAAGCGTGACGCTTTCCGTGCGTAACAGCGGGGTAATCATCGATTCCCAGCACATTGGCAAGATCTTCGACCGATTCTATCGAGCCGATCCAGCCAGGCGCGAAGGCGGCCCAAGCAATGCAGGCCTGGGTCTGTCGATAACCCGCTCTATCATCGAGGCTCATAGCGGACGAATCTGGTGTACTTCAGCGGAGGGTGTCACAACCTTCTTCATCAGTCTCCCAGCCTCTAAGCGGTGGGTTAGTGCAGCCCCAACCCCTTAATGCTGAACTCATCCCGGTAATCTATACTCGCCCATCATGAATCGGTTCATTCGACTGCTCACCATCCTGATGCTTATCGTGGCGCTTCCGCTTAACGGGATGGCGGGCATCGATTCGGCGACTGAACCTTGCCCAATGCAGACCATGGGCATGGAAATGATGGCGGGTATGGATCATGACTGCTGCCAGGACCAAGACCTGGGCAAGGCCGGCGATCACGCCAAATCCTGCAAGGTCGGCCAGGAGTGCAGGACTGCTAGCACAGTGCAGCTCAGCTTCCTGACGCCTGGGCTGACCTTTGCCAAGCCACGACCTGCCGATACCTACGCGGTAGGCATAGCGACAGGCTCTCCCCCCGATCCATGGCGGCCTCCCCGCGTCTGATTCCCTCTTAATTTCACACCGTCGTTCCGCCTAGCAGCGGGGCGATGGCACGCGCCTGGGCGCTGATCTTTCGAGGAATCATTTTCATGACTCCCCAACGTTTTCAGGGACGGATAACCACGGCCGTCCTGTTCATACTGCTGCCGGCTGTCTCGGCACAGGCTGCAACGCTGTCGCTGGATGAGGCGCTGCAACTGGCTGAACGCAACGCTCCCTCTCTACAGGCCCGCCAGGAGCAGGCATCAGCTGCGCGCAGCGCAGTCATTCCAGCGGGCGAACTACCCGATCCGCGCCTGAATCTCGGGGTACAGAACCTGCCGATTGAAGGCACCGACCGCTGGAGCATGAACAGAGACTTCATGACCATGCAGGTGGTTGGCCTGTCCCAAGAAGTACCGAACCGGGACAAACGCAAAGCTCGCATAGAGACAGCGCAGGCCACGGTCGAGCGAGCCGATGCCGAGGCGCTGTTCGAACGGCTGAAAGTTCGGGCGGCAACCGCACAGGCTTGGGTGGCTGCATACACCGTGCAGCGAAAGCTTGAACAGTTCGACGCCTTCTACAAAGAAAACCAGCTGCTGGCTTCCACGGTGCGGGCCAGCCTGGCCGGAGGCGCAGGCTCAACGGCCGATACGTTGGCTCCCAAACAGGAATTGGCACAGTTGGACGAGCAGAAAGACGTTCTGTTGAGTCAGTCAGCTCAGGCGCGAGCCGCGCTGAAGCGCTGGATTGGGCAGGACGCCGAAGTGGGCGCGCCGACGTTCCCTGTCTGGCCTGTAGATGCAGCTGAATACTTGCACTCCGTCCATGCCCATCCGGAGCTCAATACCTACAACGCCATGACACGCGAGGCTCAAGCCCAGGTACACCAGGCTCAGGCGGAAAAGAAATCGGATTGGTCCTGGGGGGTGGATTATCAGCGCCGTGGTCCGGACTTCAGCAACATGGTCAGCCTGCAAGTCAGCTTCCAGTTGCCGTTGTTCACCAGCTCCCGGCAAGACCCAATGATTGCGGCACGACGCGCACAAGTTCGCCAATTGGAAAATGAGCAGGACGCTGCCCTGCGCGAGCATCAAGCTCAGCTTGAAACAGACCTTGCCGAGTACCAACGCTTGCAACGGGCTGTACGGCGCAGTCGCGAAACACTTTTGCCCCTGGCCGAGGACCGGGTACGCCTCGCTCTGGCGGACTACCGCGCCGGTAATTCGCCGTTGAGTGAAGTGCTGTCGGCACGCCGGCAGCGTGTGGAAGCGCTGCTACAGGATGTGGACCTGCAAGGACAGTTGGCGGCAACAGCAGCGCGTCTGCATTTCGTTTATGGAGAGGTGCGGGCATGAGGAATAGGTCGATTGGTTTGCTCGTGGCTGCTGCCCTTGCTATTGGGATAGGCGCGGGCTTCTGGCTAGGTGGAAGAGGTGCGTATTCCTCATCCCAGCCAGTAGGTGAGGAAAAAAAAGCGCTGTACTGGTATGACCCGATGTATCCCCAGCAGCACTTCCCGGCGCCCGGAAAATCGCCGTTCATGGACATGCCGCTCGTGCCCAAGTATTCGGATGACACGGCTGGCGAGGAGCAGCCTGCGGTTCAGGTCTCGGCTGGGCTCCAGCAAAACCTTGGGATTCGATTGGCGACGGTGACGGCTGGCCGGCTAGAACGGACCCTGAGTGTGAGCGGCGTTCTAACGTTCGACGAACGCGACTTCAGCGTATTGCAGGCCCGGACTGGCGGCTACGTCGAGCGCGTCTATGGTCGAGCGACGGGCGACATCGTTGCCAAAGGGGCTCCTCTAGCCGATGTGCTAACCCCGGAGTGGGCTGGTTTGCAGGAGGAATACCTGGCGCTGCGGCATTCCGGCGACACGCAGCTGACGGCGGCGGCACGACAGCGGCTTGTGCTCGCCGGCATGCCGGCCGACCTGATCAACCGGGTCGCGAGCACTGGGAAGGTGCAGCTCTCGGTCACACTCTCCGCACCCACGGCCGGAGTCATCCAGGTTCTCGATTTGCGACCCGGAATGACGTTGACGCCGGGGGCTACCTTGGCGAGGATCAATGGAGTGGCCAACGTCTGGCTGGAAGCGGCTGTGCCGGAAGCCCAGGCTCAAGGTCTTCGCGAAGGCCAGCCTGTGCGGGCGCAATTGCCAGCGTTCCCAGGCGATCCCATACCGGGCAAGTTGACCGCGTTGCTCGCCGATGCCGATTTGCAGAGCCGCACGTTGCGCCTGCGTATCGAGTTGCCCAACCCGGATGGACGGCTTCGTCCTGGGATGACCGCTCAAGTGGCTCTCCATCCCGGCGAGTCTTCCGAGCAAAGCCTCTTGGTGCCTGCCGAGGCGGTCATCCGCACCGGCAAGCGAGACCTGTTGATGCTGGCTGAAGACGGTGGTCGCTTCCGGCCGGTGGAAGTCGTGTTGGGCCAGGAGAGCAGAGGGAAAGTTGCGGTGTTGCAGGGCCTTCAGCCAGGACAGCGCATCGTCGCGTCCGGGCAATTCCTGTTGGACTCCGACGCTAATTTGAAAGGCATCGAGGCGGCGACGGCGCAGGATAGTCAGCCTAATGCGGGGCCAGCCCTGCATGAAGCGGATGGCCGTGTCGTGCAGATAGACGGCACCCAGCTCACCGTTGCCCACGGTCCTTTCATCACCCTGGGCATGCCAGGGATGACCATGACCTTTCCTGTGGTTGATCAGTCTCTCCTTGATGGCCTCAAGGTCGGTGCGCAGATTCGCTTTGGCATACGCGAACGCGACGAGGGCATGGTAGTTGAGCAGATCAACGTGGTGGAGGGCCAACCATGATTGCCAAACTGATCCGCTGGTCGGTAGGCAACCGTGTGCTGGTGCTCCTCGCCACGCTGTTTCTGGTGGCATGGGGCTTCGTCTCGGTGCGTAGCCTGCCAATCGACGCCTTGCCCGACCTGTCGGACGTGCAGGTGATCATCCGCACGTCCTACCCAGGCCAGGCTCCCCAAATCGTTGAGAATCAGGTGACCTATCCGCTGACCACAACCATGCTCTCGGTTCCGGGGGCCAAAACGGTACGCGGTTTCTCCGCCTTCGGTGACAGCTTCGTCTACGTGCTGTTCGAGGACGGCACCGATCTGTATTGGGCGCGCTCACGGGTGCTTGAGTACCTGAGCCAGGCGCAATCGCGATTACCTGAGGCAGCCAAGCCGGTACTGGGCCCGGATGCCACCGGAGTGGGCTGGATTTATCAGTATGCGTTGGTCGATCGCAACGGCGGCCATGACCTGTCGCAACTGCGCAGCCTGCAGGACTGGTTCCTGCGCTATGAGCTCAAGACCCTGCCGGATGTCGCTGAGGTAGCCACCATCGGCGGTATGGTCAAGCAGTACCAAGTCGTCCTCGATCCGCTGCGCATGGCCAGCCTCGGTATCACCCAGGCTGAGGTGGTTGAGGCTATAGGCAAGGCCAACCAGGAGACCGGTGGCGGTGTACTGGAGCAGGGCGAAGCGGAGTTCATGGTACGTGCGGCCGGCTACCTGCGATCGCTGGATGATTTCAGAGCGATACCGCTGCGACTGGCTACCAAGGGCGTGCCGGTGACATTAGGCGACGTCGCTACGGTGCAGATAGGTCCGGAAGCCCGCAGAGGCATAGGCGAACTGGACGGCCTCGGCGAAGCCGTAGGAGGGGTGGTGATCCTGCGCAGCGGGAAGAATGCTCGTGAGGCCATCGGGCACGTCAAGGCCAAGCTAGAAACCCTGAAGAAAGGCCTGCCAGCCGGGGTGGAGCTTGTCACCGTCTACGACCGCAGCCAGTTGATCGACCGTGCCGTGGAGAACCTCAGTCACAAGCTGATCGAGGAATTCGTAGTAGTGGCGTTGGTATGCGCAGCGTTTCTCTGGCACCTGCGCTCGTCGTTGGTGGCTATCGTGTCGCTTCCCGTGGGAATCTTGATTGCGCTGATTGTCATGCGTCATCAGGGTATCAATGCCAACATCATGTCCCTTGGCGGAATCGCTATTGCCATCGGTGCAATGGTGGACGCTGCCGTGGTCATGATCGAGAACGCCCACAAACGTGTTGAGGCTTGGCATGCCCGGCATCCTGGTCAACCCTTGCGAGGCGAAGCGCATTGGAGGGTAATGACAGAGGCGGCCGTCGAGGTAGGACCGGCACTATTCTTCAGCCTGATGATCATCACGCTATCGTTCATCCCGGTGTTCACGCTGCAAGCCCAGGAAGGGCGTCTCTTCGCACCCCTGGCCTTTACCAAGACCTACGCAATGGCAGCGGCGGCTGCGCTATCGGTGACCCTGATTCCGGTGCTGATGGGGTACTGGATCAGAGGGCCACTGCCTGCGGAACAGCGCAACCCGCTCAACCGGGGCCTCATCCGGCTGTACCGTCCGGCATTAGAGGTCGTCCTGCGCCGGCCTCTGGTTACCCTCGCTGGAGCATTGCTCATCCTGCTCAGCAGTCTGTGGCCCTTGAATCATCTTGGGGGCGAGTTCCTTCCTCCGCTCGATGAAGGTGATCTGCTTTACATGCCTTCAGCCTTGCCTGGACTCTCGGCGCAGAAAGCTTCAGAGCTGTTGCAGCGAACGGATCGTCTGATTCGAACTGTTCCCGAGGTGGCCAGTGTCTTTGGTAAAGCCGGCCGCGCCGAGTCCGCTACCGACCCGGCACCGCTGGAGATGTTCGAGACCATCGTTCGGCTCAAGCCCAAGAGTGAGTGGCGTCCAGGAATGACCACGGAGAAGCTCATCGAGGAGCTTGATCGCACTGTGCGTGTGCCTGGGCTGACCAACATCTGGATCCCGCCCATCCGCAACCGCATCGATATGCTGGCCACCGGTATCAAGAGCCCAATAGGCGTCAAGGTGGCCGGCAGCGACCTAGACCAGATAGACCGGGCTACCCTCGCTGTGGAGCGGGCAGCGAAAAAGGTTCCTGGAGTGACTTCGGCGCTGGCGGAGCGTTTGACTGGTGGCCGCTACATTGATCTGGATATCGATCGCCATGCCGCTGCCCGTTACGGTCTGAACATCACCGACGTACAGGCCCTCGTGGCTGGCGCCATTGGTGGCGAAACCATTGGAGAAACGGTTGAAGGCTTGGCCCGCTATCCCATCAGCGTGCGCTATCCACGCGAATGGCGTGATTCCGTGGAGGCGTTGCGTCAGCTGCCGATCTACACCTCGCAGGGCGGTCAGCTGACGCTCGGCAGCGTGGCCCGCATACGTATCGCTGATGGCCCGCCCATGCTTAAGAGCGAGAATGCTCGCCCCTCGGGTTGGGTGTACATCGATGTGCGCGGCCGGGATCTATCGTCTGTTGTGGCAGACCTTCGTCAGGCGATCAACAGCGAGGTGAAGCTCGATCCAGGCATGAGCTTGAGCTACTCCGGCCAGTTCGAATACCTGGAGCGGGCGAATGCCCGTCTGGCCTGGGTGGTGCCGGCGACGCTGGCCATCATCTTCGTGCTGCTCTACCTGACCTTTGGGCGCCTCGGTGAGGCGTTGCTCATCATGGGCACACTACCGTTCGCGCTGACCGGAGGCGTTTGGCTGCTGTACCTGCTGGGCTACAACCTGTCGGTGGCCACAGGCGTTGGTTTCATTGCCCTGGCCGGCGTAGCGGCGGAGTTCGGAGTGATCATGCTCATCTACCTGAATAACGCTTGGGCTGAGCGTCAAGCCAAAGGCGAAACCACACGAACAGCGCTGCTCGACGCGATCCGTGAGGGCGCGGTGCAACGCATCAGGCCCAAGGCAATGACTGTGGCGGTCATCGTTGCAGGCTTGCTGCCCATCCTCTGGAGCAGCGGTACCGGCAGCGAGGTCATGAGCCGCATCGCGGTTCCCATGGTGGGCGGCATGCTCACCGCCCCCTTGCTTTCCCTTTTTGTAATCCCTGCGGCGTACTGGCTGATCCGTCGCCGCGAACTTGCTGTAACTACCCCCAACCTCTCAGGAGAAATCCAATGAAAAAGCTAATTGTCATCGCAGGCCTGGTCACCGCTTTTGCCACCAGTGTGCATGCCCAGGACATGGATGGTATGGACATGAAGAAAATGCCAGCCTCCGCCGAGGGGGGCCAAGGGAGCCAGGCGGCTCCCACTGCGCATGCTGAGGGGACAATAAAGGCGCTGGATCTTCAAAGCGGGAAAATCACCTTAGCGCACGGCCCGGTAGCAGAGCTCAAATGGCCGGCGATGACCATGGGCTTCCAATCTGAGCCTGCACAGCTGAAGGGCTTGAACGTAGGCGACAAGGTGAAATTTGGGTTCCGCATGGAGGGAAGCTCCGCGAAAATCGTGAGCATCCAGAAGCAGTGATTGAAAAGCCTTGAATGATCGGGCACGCCTTCATACTGAGATGATTCGGACAAGCTTACAGAAATGTAATCAATCTTCAGGAACCCCTCAGGTCGAACGCTACATACCGTCATGAGACGGTGCACTGGCATCACATCGACCCGATACCGGAGATATGATCATGAACAGTAGCTTTGATGAATGCATCTCGGAATGCCTGCGCTGTGCGCTGGCCTGTGAAGGCTGCGCGTCAGCCTGCCTGCAAGAGCAGGACGTAAAAATGATGGCTGACTGCATCAAGTTGGACAGGGATTGCGCAGATATGTGCAGGCTGGCGGCTACCTTGATGGCACGAGAAAGCATGCTCGCCAAGGAATTTTGTGCGTTGTGCGCCAGGATTTGCCGCGCCTGCGGGGAGGAGTGCAGTAAGCACACGGCAGACCACTGTCAGCATTGCGCACAAGCCTGTTTGGCCTGCGCACAATCCTGCGAAGCAATGGCTGCCTAATTAATTTCGACCGACCGTCGTTCTTTTGCAAAGTACTTAGGGAAGACCTCGGTCGGTCGATCACAAGCCCCCTGGCGGCCGATCAGCTGGCGCTACTGGTGATCAGCTGACTTCAAGAATTAACCTGTGCTTCGGTCAGTTTTGACCCCTGCAGTTAATTCCGGCAGTGCGATATTCAAGGATTTTCAGCTCTCCTGTTGAGTCCTCGTAATTCATCTGTGCCGGCATCACGTCGCAGCTGCCGTTGGTCGAAGTCCTGCTGATGACTCTCGCCACGTCCAGCTTCATTCCATAGCGATAATGGATCACCTCAGGTGGCTTTTTTCCATTGGCCGCTGCGTATGCACGCATAGCCTGCTCATTCGCCTGAATCATTTTTCCGTGCAAACGATCAGAACCTCCTTCGGAAAAAGCGGATGAGGAGGCGATTAAGAGAAGTAGGCCGGCGATGCATTTGGCTTTGATCATTTCAATTACTCCATGAAAACATGACTGCAGCCTAAGGCCCGGTAGCTGTCATCCATGTGATCCAGGCATTACATCTTTGTAAGGCTGTGCTGGGTTGACAGCGCTATTCCCTCATAGACAGTTTGCGGGTGCCTAAGGTAAAGCCGACACGGGACAGAGCTTTTCAAACTCTGCGGAGTTGGAAATCACCCTAGGGGCTAGGGATCGCTCTCTGCGCTCATATCCCCGAGCCTCGAATAAATCGGGCGCAATTGTGGTCCGCAGAGGCTTTAAGCCCCGTCGGCTTCGGCTATGCGTTCAAGTGCTCTAAGCAGCAAGGTACCGACCCCGGATCCTCTTTCCCAGGATCCACAACCAGCGAACGAATTAGACGAGCCTGGCCATCCTTCGATGCCCCATATCCCAGTTCCGTTTCTCCACGGTGAAAGGAATAGAACATGCGGTCGTGCTGCAGAAGGTCCGGGGTAGGCAAGCCGGCTGCGGAAAGATACTCATCCAACCCCTGGATCTGATCGGCACCAAGCAATCGGAGAGACATCTCAGGGTGGTTCATCGTGGACTCGATGGGAAGGGAATCAATATCCGGATAAGGGCGCGAACCCTGGATTTTGCCTCCTACTGTGACTCGGTCATCTGGTCAGTGAATTAA
The DNA here is from genome assembly GCF_059423245.1 of Pseudomonas sp. GW460-LB5. Classification (NCBI taxonomy): domain Bacteria; kingdom Pseudomonadati; phylum Pseudomonadota; class Gammaproteobacteria; order Pseudomonadales; family Pseudomonadaceae; genus Pseudomonas; species Pseudomonas sp. GW460-LB5. The sequence goes on along the minus strand of NZ_JBWKXT010000012.1, from coordinate 110,371 downwards.
TATCTGCTTTACCGTATATCTGAATGGTCATATATTCGAGCCTCCAGATATGAGCCGCCCGTGCTGCGTTCCCCAGGAGGTCAAATGCGGGAAACCCTAACCCCCCCCATCGTTTTTAAATGTCTCGCTGACGAAACACGAGCCCGGATGACCTTGCTGATCGCCAGTGAAGGCGAGCTATGCGTATGTGAGTTGACCTGCGCACTCGACCTCAGCCAGCCGAAGATTTCTCGGCATCTTGCTCAATTGCGAGAAGCCGGAATCCTCATGGACCGGCGGCAGGGACAATGGGTGTATTACCGCCTCAATCCGTCCTTGCCAGAATGGGTGCAGATGATGCTCAAGAGTGTTGTCGATGCAAACGCCCAGTGGCTAAGCGCCGATGCTGTGCGCCTTGCTGAAATGGGCGAGCGTCCACAAAGCCCTGCTGCTTGTGCTTGATTTTCACTTCGCTGACTGAGTTGAGCCATGTTCATCGCATTTTTGATTTTTCTCGCAACGATCGTTCTGGTGATCTGGCAGCCAAAGGGTCTGGGGGTGGGCTGGAGCGCTGGTCTAGGGGCGGTCGTGGCGCTACTGGCGGGCGTAGTGAATCTGTCTGATATCCCAGTGGTGTGGCAGATAGTATGGAACGCCACCGCAACGTTTATCGCTGTCATCATCATCAGCCTTTTGCTGGATGAGGCGGGTTTCTTCGAATGGGCAGCGTTGTATGTGGCCCGCTGGGGCAACGGCAGTACCCGCAAGCTGTTCGCTTTCATCATTCTCCTGGGAGCAGCAGTGTCGGCGTTATTCGCCAATGATGGCGCAGCGCTGATCCTGACGCCGATCGTTATCGCCATGCTGCTTGCCCTGCGTTTTTCCCCGGCGGCGACGTTGGCATTTGTCATGGCAGCAGGTTTTATCGCCGATACCGCGAGCCTGCCGCTGGTGGTGTCCAACCTGGTGAACATCGTTTCCGCCGACTACTTTGGCATCGGTTTCAGCGAGTACGCCTCGATCATGGTGCCGGTGAACCTGGTCAGTATCGCCGCCACGCTGGGAATGCTGCTGTGGTTCTTCCGCAAGGACCTGCCGCGAACCTATGAACTCGACCAACTGAAGGCTCCCGAAGCCGCTATCCGCGACAAGGCGACGTTCGTTGCCGGCTGGTGGGTGCTTGCGCTGTTGCTGGTCGGCTTCTTCGCCATCGAGCCGCTGGGCGTTCCGATCAGCGCCATCGCTGCTGCCTGTGCGCTGATCCTCTACCTGATCGCTGCGCATGGGCACGTGATCTCAACCCGCAAGGTGCTCAAGGACGCGCCTTGGCAGGTCGTGGTGTTCTCGCTTGGCATGTACCTGGTGGTCTATGGCCTGCGTAATGCCGGCCTCACCGACTACCTGACGCAGATCCTCAATGTCTTCACCGGCTACGGGGTCTGGGGCGCATCCCTCGGGACGGGGCTGCTCGCCGCTGGCCTGTCGTCGGTCATGAACAACATGCCCACTGTACTGGTAGGAGCTTTGTCGATCCATTCCGCCGAGGCCACTGGCATCGTGCGTGAGGCCATGATCTACGCCAACGTCATCGGCTGTGACCTCGGTCCGAAAATCACCCCAATCGGCAGCCTGGCCACCTTGCTGTGGCTGCACGTGCTGGCCCGCAAAAACATCGTTATCACCTGGGGTTACTACTTCCGCACCGGTATCGTCCTGACGCTGCCGATCCTGCTTGCCACCTTGGCCGCATTGGCCATACGCCTGAGCTTTTGAACCGGAGATATCTGATGAAAGTCTTGTTCATGTGCACCCACAACAGCTGCCGCAGCATCCTGTCCGAGGCGCTGTTCAATCATCTGGCCCCCGAGGGTATGGAAGCTGTGAGCTCGGGTAGCTTCCCAAGCGGCAAGGTCAATGAGCGGGCGCTGAAGACCTTGGAAGCCGCCGGTATCCCCACCGCTGGTCTTTCAAGCAAGGCCTCGGATGTCTTCGAGAGCTCTCCTCCCGACATAGTCGTCACCGTGTGCGATCGAGCTGCCGGCGAAGCCTGCCCGATCTTCTTCGGTCCATCGCTCAAAGCCCACTGGGGCCTGGCCGACCCTTCGGCGGTTACCGGCAGTGAGGCGGAAATCGAACAAGCCTTCCAGACCACACTTGCGAAGATCGATGAGCGCGTGCGCGCTTTCATTGCGCTGCCCTTCTCGCAACTGAGCCAGGACGAACTGAAAGCCGAACTTGCTCGCATCGGCGCGCTGTAGGCCCTGGATCAATGGAGACTGAAATGAACGACCACCTGCCAAATATCCAGCCAGAACTGATCGATCTGCCGTCGCTGGAGCGTCTGGAGCCGAAGGATCCCTCCACGCATAAACCACGCATCCTGCTGCTGTACGGATCGACCCGCGAACGCTCATTCAGCCGCTTGATGGTCCAGGAAGCTGCGCGCCTGCTGGAAGAGTTCGGCGCCGAAACCCGTATCTTCGACCCTTCCGGCCTGCCGCTCCCGGATGACGCTCCGGACTCCCACGAGAAGGTGCTGGAACTCCGCGAGCTGATGCAATGGTCCGAGGGCCAGGTGTGGTGCTCGCCCGAGCGTCACGGTTCTATGAGCGCAGTCTTTAAGGCGCAGATCGACTGGGTACCTTTGGCCATGGGCGCCGTACGTCCGACCCAGGGCAAGACATTAGCGGTGATGCAGGTTTGTGGTGGCTCGCAGTCGTTCAACGTGGTGAACCAATTGCGCGTGCTGGGCCGTTGGATGCGCATGTTCACTATCCCTAACCAGTCGTCGGTTCCAAAAGCCTTCCTGGAGTTCGATGATGCCGGGCGCATGAAACCTTCTTCCTTCTATGACCGGCTGGTTGATGTGATGGAAGAACTGACCAAGTTCACGCTGCTATTGCGCGACCGCCAGGATTACCTGGTGGATCGCTACTCCGAGCGCAAGGAGTCGGCGGAAGAGCTGTCCAAGCGAGTCAATCTGCGGTCCATTTGAGGTCATGAGCATGTCACATCCCTACTCGATGAAATCGCTGCCCCATGCCCCAGGAGCGCTAATTTTCACACCCTGCCCGGGCACCCAGGCCAGCGATCTTGCTGAAAGCCTGAAGACGCTGAAGCAGGCTGGCGCCGTGGCGCTGGTTACCCTGATGTCGGATACAGAGCTTCAGGAAAACGGCGTTGGTGAGCTTGGCGTCGCGGCCAGGCAGTATGGGTTGGAGTGGTACCAGTTGCCGATCGAGGATGATCAGGCTCCTGATCAAACCTTCGAGGCTCGGTTGGGGGAGATTCGCCACCAGTTAGACGATTTGCTCGCTTCCAACAAGGCCCTGGCCATCCACTGCAAGGGCGGCTCCGGTCGCACCGGGCTGTTCGCTGCCCGTCTGCTGATCGAATCCGGAATGCCGCGTCGCGAGGCGATCGCTTGGGTGCAGGAGCTTCGCCCACGGGCGATTCAGAAGCCTGCGCACATCAACTACATCAACCAATTCGGCGAAGACTGAGCGCTCCAGCCAGACAGGAGAGACCATGGCCACCGACGGCGAACTACTCGATGTCATCGTGATTGGCGGCGGGCAGTCCGCGCTTACGGTGGCCTATTTTCTCAAGCGGGCCAAGTTGTCGTTTCTGCTGCTCGACGCCGAAGAGGCTGCGGGCGGGGCGTGGCGCCATGGCTGGGACTCGCTGACGCTATTCTCACCCTCAGCATGGAGCTCGATCGCGGGCTGGCCGATGCCGCTAGTCACCGAAGGTAATCCCGATAGGGATCACGTGGTCAGCTATCTGGAGCAGTACGAGGCGCGCTACGGGTTTCCTATCGTTCGCCCCGTCAGCGTTACGGCGGTGGAGCGAACCGGGCGTGGCCTTCGTGTTCGCTCGAAGGACCGCGACTGGGAAGCCCGTGCCGTCATCAGCGCAACGGGGACTTGGAGCAAACCCTATGTTCCGGTTTATCCGGGGATAGAGCTGTACGGGGGGCAGCAAATTCACTCCGCCCATTATCAGTCACCAGAGGCTTTCCAAGGAAAGCGCGTGCTGGTCGTTGGTGGTGGCAACTCGGGGGCGCAAATCTATGCGGAGCTGTCCGAGGTCGCCGACGCAACGTGGGTAACCACGGAGGAGCCGGCGTTTCTGCCTGATGATGTCGATGGCCGGGTGCTGTTCGAGCGGGCTACCGAGCGCCTCAAGGCTCAACAGGAGGGCCGTGTTATCAACGTACCGGTCGGCGGGCTTGGCGATATAGTCATGGTGCCCCCGGTGGTCCGGGCCCGCGAGCGAGGAGCCCTACGGTCTGTAAGGCCTTTTGTCTCATTCACGCCTGACGGGGTCGTCTGGCCCAATGGTGAGAAAACCCAGGTCGATGCGGTGATCTGGTGTACCGGTTTCCGGCCGGCTCTGGATCACTTGCGGGACTTGGACGTGCTGGATGACAGCGGTAAGGTCGAGGTTGACGGGTCGCGCTCTATTCGCGAGCCGCGCCTCTGGCTGGTCGGATATGGCGACTGGACCGCCCTGGCCTCGGCGACGCTGATCGGCGTCACCCGTACCGCGCGCAGCACCGTAAACGAAGTAGTGGAATACCTGAACAGCTTGGAGCAGCCGGATGCATAGCGGAATCGAGATTCGTATTGCTGGTCCAGAAGACGCTGCAGCCATACAGGCTATCTACGCTCCGATTGTGCTCCACACTGCCATCTCGTTTGAAGAGGTAGCGCCGAGCGCGGAAGAAATGCGCCAGCGTATCGAGACGACGCTTCATACCTATCCATATTTTGTGGCTGTGCAGCAAGGTCGGGTGGTCGGTTATGCCTATGCTAGCCAGCATCGAGCGCGAGCGGCATATCGGTGGGCGGTAGATGTGACCGTCTACGTTGCAGAGGGGCAGCGTCGGAGTGGGATTGGCCGGCAGCTTTATGACGTTCTCCTGCCGGTTCTGAAGCAGCTAGGATATCGTTCTGCATACGCGGGTATTTCTTTACCGAACGAAGGAAGCGTGGGTCTCCATGAGCGACTCGGCTTTCAGCACATCGGTACGTTTTCGCAGGTCGGGTTCAAACTCGGTGCGTGGCATGACGTGGGATATTGGCGGTTTGATTTCGGTGGCGAGGGTTGTCGGCCTGAGGCTCCTACAAGCTTCTTATCCCAAATCCCGATGCCGCGTTAGAACATGAGGTCCATTTTGAAGGGTCCATTTGAGCGGCCGCTGAGCGTTTCGTCACCAGGGCTTGAATCTGAGCTAGCGTGTTGCGAAGACACGTCGGCGGCCTAGAAGACTCGATGGAACCATCAGAGATATGATCCTGCGATCACAACTCGAAGGTGGCCTCTATGCCATACCCCGTAAAGCCATGGGCAGAAATAGCTCAGCATTATCAGCGCGGTACCATCTTGTTGGGCAACGGCGCGAGTATCGCTGTGTCGCAGAGTTTTGCGTACCGCTCACTGCTAGAACATGTCAGGGAAAATGAGCTGCTCCAGAACGACGTGGCGCGTCTGTTCGAGTTTTTTGAGACAGAAGATTTTGAGCTAATTCTGCGGGTCGTCTGGCAAGCATCCAACGTCAACAAATCGTTGGAGATCCCAGATCAGCGTACCCACGAAGCCTACGTGCGCGTCCGGGATTGCCTGATCCAGGCAGTGCGGGATGTTCACCCTGAATATCACCAGATCACCGATCATCTGCCGAACATGTACCGGTATCTGAAGGAGTTCGACACGGTCTTGTCGCTAAACTATGACCTGCTGGTTTACTGGACGGTGGCCTATGGTCTCAACATCCCGGACGGCCATATGTTCAAAGACTGCTTCGTCGATGGCGGGGTATTCGATGACGACTGGCGTCGATTCCGGAAGCTGTACAAGGAGCGAGTGAATACGTTGGTGTTCTACCCCCATGGCAGCTTAGCTTTATGCCGCAACAACATAGAGGAAGAGTTCAAGATCCGCGCATTGGGCGGCGGCTTGCTGGAAGCCATTCTTCAGGAGTGGAAAAACGAGCGTGTGGTACCGCTGTTTGTCAGTGAAGGAACCATGCGTCAGAAGGTAGCTTCGATTCAAAATAGCTACTACCTGTCGACTGTCTATCGAGAGGTGCTTACGGCGCCCCGGAAGACACTGACACTGTTCGGTTGGGGCTTGGGGGAGCACGACAGGCATTTGCTCAAGCGAATGAAGGGGACGGGCATTGAGCGCGTAGCCGTCTCAGTCTTTCGGGGATATCAGCCTTATTGCAACATGGCTTACCAAATCATTCAGGATGACCTGGGGCCAGTTGACGTCGATTTCTTCGACAGTGAGAGCCCGGGCTGCTGGGTTCAACCCGAATAGCGGGCAGGACATCCACTCCTGAAATCTCAGAGGTGGCTGTAAGGCCCGTCATTACTGGGCTAGACAGTTTTTATTCTCTGGCGCATTTGTCCGAGTCAACGGTTTTGGGGGCTCGCGACAGTTTTGCGTTTACTCCGAATCGGGCTGAAGGCCACGGAAACTGGGCCTCTTTGCGACAGTTTTAATTCTCTAAATCCAAAAAGCCCTCCATATGGAGGGCTTTTTGCTTAATGATGATCAGGCAATAGCGCCCCAGGACATATGATTCGAATGCCTTGGGGAGCGAGGGGTACTGTCAGATCTGCATCGCCATGCCGTCTACATTCATCGCTGCCTGGCGCAAGGCCTCGGAGCGGGTCGGGTGGGGGTGGCAGGTCAGGGCGATGTCTTCTGCCGAGGCCGAGAATTCCATGGCCACACAGAACTCACCGATCATCTCGCTGACGCTTGGGCCCACCAGGTGCACACCTAGCACTTCATCGGTTTGGGCATCGGCGATGACTTTGGCGAAGCCTTCGGTCTCGTGGTTGATCTTGGCGCGGCTGTTGGCGGTGAAGGGGAACTTGCCGACTTTATAAGCACGCCCTTCGGCTTTGAGCTGCTCTTCGGTCTTGCCCACGGTGGCCAACTCCGGGCGGGTGTAGATCACGCCAGGGATGAGGTTGTAGTTGACCTCGTGGGGCTTGCCGGCAATACGCTCGATGCAGGCTACGGCTTCGTCTTCGGCCTTGTGCGCCAGCATCGGGCCGGAAGTGACGTCACCAATCACCCACACACCGGGCACAGAAGTGCGGTGGTGTTCGTTACCGAGCATGCCGCGCTTGTCGGTTTCCAGGCCCACGCTCTCAAGGTTCAGCCCCTTGGTATAAGGGCGGCGGCCGATAGCCACCAGCACGTAATCGGCCTGCAGCGATTCTGCGGTGCCGCCGGCAGCAGGCTCCAGCGTCAGGCTCACACCCTCGGCACTTGCAGTGGCTTGAGTCACTTTGCTGCCCAGCTTGAACACCATGCCTTGCTTGGCGAGTGCCTTTTGCAGGGTCTTGGCGGTTTCCGTGTCGGTACCTGGGCAGATGCGATCAAGGTATTCGATGACGGTGACTTGGCTGCCCAGGCGGCGCCAGACGGAACCCAACTCAAGGCCGATCACGCCGGCACCGATGACGACCAGATGCTTGGGCACTTGCGGCAGCGACAGTGCGCCGGTCGAGTCGATGATGCGCTGGTTATCGATGGTCACCCCCGGCAGAGGGGTGGGCTCCGAGCCGGTGGCGATGACCACATCCTTGGCTTGCAGCGCAGTTTCGCTGCCGTCTTCAGCCTTTACTACAACCTTGCCGACGCCGTCCAGGCGGCCCCAACCTTTGATCCAGTCGACCTTGTTCTTGCGGAACAGGTATTCGATACCTTTGGTCAGGCCGGTCACGCTCTCGTCCTTCTGTTTCATCATCTGGGCGAGGTTAAGGGTGGGCTTTACTTCGATACCGAGGTGGGCGAACTCGTCACCGCTGGCGGCCTCGTACAGCTCGGACGCATGCAACAGTGCCTTGGAGGGCATGCAGCCCACGTTCAAACAAGTGCCGCCCAAGGTCGAGCGGCCTTCCACGCAGGCAACACTCAGGCCAAGCTGGCCAGCGCGGATGGCTGCGTTGTAGCCGCCAGGGCCACCGCCGATGATCACCACGTCATAGGATTTCATGGGTTCAACTCCAGGATGTAGAAGCGCGAGAGGGGCACAAGGTTAAGCTGAGATGCGAGAATTGTATACAATCTGCTGTATGGATAAGATCAGTTGGTTCTAGACCTTGGTCTCGTTTAGAGGAAACCTCCCACCAATGAACTACTCTGATCCGACGACGTTCGAAATATCAGGCGTTGTAGCCAGAAACGGATAGGGAGGGTTGTTCATGCTCGCGCAACTTCCACCTGCACTGCAGAGCCTGCATCTGCCGCTGCGGCTGAAATTGTGGGACGGTAACCAGTTCGATCTGGGGCCTAGCCCGCAGGTCACCATCCTGGTCAAAGAGCCACAGTTGATCAGCCAGTTGACGCACCCGAGCCTGGAGCAGTTGGGCACAGCGTTCGTCGAAGGCAAGCTGGAGCTGGAAGGCGACATCGGTGAAGCCATCCGGGTATGTGATGAGCTGAGCGAGGCGCTGTTGCCTGATTTTGAAGAGGCTTCGCCGGCGCGGCTTGCTCACGACAAAAGCACGGACGCTGAAGCCATTTCCTACCACTACGATGTTTCCAACGCGTTCTATCGGCTGTGGCTGGATCAGGACATGGCCTATTCGTGCGCCTACTTTCGCGAGCCTGATAACACGCTCGATCAGGCACAGCAGGACAAGTTCGACCACCTGTGTCGCAAGTTGCGCCTCAATGCCGGCGACTACCTGCTGGACGTGGGCTGTGGTTGGGGTGGCCTTGCGCGCTTCGCTGCACGGGAATATGACGCCAAGGTATTCGGCATCACCTTGAGCAAGGAGCAGCTCAAACTTGGCAGGCAGCGGGTCAAGGCCGAAGGGTTGGCCGACAAGGTCGACCTGCAGATTCTCGACTACCGTGACCTGCCTCAAGACGGTCGCTTCGACAAGGTTGTCAGCGTTGGTATGTTCGAGCATGTCGGGCATGCCAACCTGGCGCTGTATTGCCAGAAACTGTTCGGCGCCGTGAGGGAAGGGGGGCTGGTGATGAACCACGGGATCACCGCCAAGCATGTCGATGGCCGCCCGGTCGGACGTGGCGCAGGTGAGTTCATCGACCGCTACGTGTTCCCCCATGGCGAGCTGCCTCACCTGTCGATGATCAGCGCCAGCCTCTGCGAAGCGGGACTGGAGGTCGTAGACGTGGAAAGCCTGCGCCTGCACTACGCCAAGACCCTGCATCACTGGAGCGAAAACCTGGAGAATCAGCTGCACAAGGCGGCGGCGCTGGTGCCGGAAAAAACCCTGCGCATCTGGCGCCTGTACCTTGCAGGTTGTGCCTATGCCTTTGAGAAGGGCTGGATCAACCTGCACCAGATCTTGGCAGTGAAGCCATACGCCGACGGGCACCATGACCTGCCCTGGACGCGCGAAGATCTGTATCGCTAAGCATGTAGATGCGGATTTTGTGGGAGCGGCCTTGTGTCGCGAGAGGGCCGCAAGGCCGCTCCCACACTCATACTGCTTAGCTTAAAGGATTGGCGAAATCAGCCGTGCAATCCGCATCCCCAACTGCTGCAGTCGATGAGTGTCCAGGCTGTCCTCTGCAGTGATTTCCCGCGACTGTTCAAAGTCATTGATCAGCATCTTCTCCACCTGGTCGGCGAAGCTGCGGTCGACGGTGAGCAGGGTGATCTCGAAATTCAGACGGAACGAGCGGTTGTCCAGGTTGGCACTGCCGATCGCGCTGACATCATCGTCCACCAGCACCACCTTTTGATGCAGGAAGCCCGGCTGATAGCGGAACATGCGCACACCCGCGCGCACCGCTTCGAAGGCGAACAGGCTTGAGGCGGCATAGACCACACGATGGTCTGGTCGTGACGGGATCAGCACGCGTACATCGACCCCACGCAGCACCGCCAGGCGCAAGGCGGCGAACACCGCCTCGTCCGGGATGAAGTAGGGGCTGGTAATCCACACCCGGCGGGTAGCGGAGTGGATTGCTTCGAGGAAGAACAGCGAGCAGGTTTCCTGCGGGTCGGCCGGGCCGCTGGCCAAGGCCTGGCACAGCACGCCGTTGTCCGGGTAGGTATCCGGCAGGATCAGCGGCGGTAGCTGGCGCGTGGCCCAGTACCAGTCTTCGGCGAACGACTCCTGCAGGCAGGCCAGCACCGGCCCGCCGATTTGCACATGGGTGTCGCGCCAAGGGGAAAGCTTCGGGTGCTCACCGAGGTATTCATCGCCCACGTTGTGCCCGCCGATGAATCCAATCAGGCCATCCACTACCACGATCTTGCGGTGGTTGCGGAAGTTTACCTGAAAGCGGTTGAACCAACCGCGGCGGGTGGCGAAGGCATGAATCTGCACACCGCCGTCGCGCAGCTGCTGGCTGTAGCGGGCTGGCAAGGCATGGCTGCCGACGCGGTCATAGAGCACGAATACCTGCACCCCTTCGGCGGCCTTACGGAGCAGCAGTTGTTGCAGTGCCTTGCCGAGGTTGTCGTCATGGATGATGAAGAACTGCACCAGCACCACATCACGGGCTTTGTCGATGGCGGCGAAGATGGCATCGAAGGTGGCCTTTCCATCGATCAGCAACTTCACCTGGTTGTTCGCCAGGCAGGGCATGCGGCCCAGCTTGGGCATGGCGCGCAGGGCTGTGTAGCTTTCTGATTCCCGGGCGGTGAGGGCTTCTTCCACCCAAGGCCGCCAGTTGAGATTGGCCATGGCCACGTGCATCTCCTGGTTGGCCTGGCGCCTGGCCTTGATGTAGGCATAGAACGAGCGGGCGCCGAAGATCAGGTAGGGGATCAAGGTAAGGTAGGGGATGAAAAACAAGGGCATGGCCCAGGCGATGGCGCCTTGGGCGGTACGCACGGTAAAGATCGCGTGCAGCGCGGCGACGATACCCAGTAAGTGAATCAGTCCGAGTAGGTAACCAAAAAAGTAGGGGCTGTGGTAATCCATATGCATCCTGCTTGCCGAGTACACTTGAGGTAACAGAACACGTTCCCGGTCCGCCTTGCAACCTGAAGGTGGATTTGGCGTCCAAGTTTCAGCCCGGCCCGCTTGGCCGGTTTTTTCAGGAGCGATCGTCCATGAAGATTCGTCTGCCACTGTTGGCGTTGGCCCTGGCCATGAGCAGCCCACTGGTGCATGCCCAGATGCTGCAACCAGGTTTGTGGGAGCTGACCACCAGCAATATGCAGGTCGATGGCAAACCGTTACCCGACATGCAGTTCATGCTTGGTCAGTTGAAAAATCTGCCGCCAGAGCAACGCGCGATGATGGAGGGGGTATTGGCGAAACAGGGGGTAACTGTCGGTGGCAATGGTGTGCGTTCGTGCCTGACGCCAGAGCAGGTGGCCACCAACGATATCCCACTGCAGGATCCGAAATCGGGCTGCACTCAAAAGATTACCGACCGTACCGGTAATGTGTGGAAGTTCCAGTTCAGCTGCCCCAAGGCACAAGGTACTGGCCAGGCTACCTTCCTCAGCGACCGGGAGTTCACTACTCAGGTCAGTGGTACCTTCAACGCTTCGGGTGTGCAGCAGCAAGGCAGCATGAACACCCGTGCGGTGTGGCTAGGTAATGACTGTGGCACGGTCAAACCGCGCAGCTGACGTCCCATTGCCATTGGCTGGTAGCGACGGCGTCGTGGGCATGCAGGCTTTCTGCATGTTCCACGCGCAGCTTGAAGGCCGTGCTCCATTCCATTTGCCGCAGTGAGTTGTGCAGGCGTCGTGCGGCGTCTTCGCAGAACATCAGGTTCTGCCCGTTGGCCAAGGCGAAGGCTTGTTCGTCTGCACGTTTCACAGCAGTCTGCACAGCGGTCCCCAAGCTTCCCTCTACGCAGTTAATCAATTCGGTGATGGGTAGATCCTGCTGAGTGCCGCGCAGCCGTACCTGAATTTGCGCGGTACTGCGTTGGCTATGGGGGGTCGCCACAATGCCTTTGGCGCTACCCAGCCACTGCAATATGGCGGATTTTTCGACCTGCTGCTCGCTGAAATCGTCCAGGAACTGCTGCTGAATCAGTTGCCGTGCAAGTGCAGCCGAGCACGGGCAGGTGGAGGAGTACGGAACGGAAACAGATAGTTCCACGTGGAACATTTCATTTTCTATCCTTGCATCGACTGTTACCGCATAGCTTTTCCAGCCTGCCAATGGGCTGATCAAAGCCGGCCGTTTCAGCATGTGCTCGAAGCGCAGGCGCAGGTAGGCTGCCGAAGAAAGGCCCTCATGGCTGCTCAGGAAATCAGCCAGTAGCTGCCTGATTGCCAGCGGAGTGAGGGGCTGGTGCTCCAATGTCTCAAGGGCAAGGTAAAGCCGCGACATATGGATACCGCGTGAACTGCCGTCAACCAGGCTTACCCCTGCATCGATTTTGGCGGCTGCGGTGCGCCCTTCGAATTGCACAGGCAAGGCGATGCCGCACATGCCCACCCAGTCCAAAGGCAAGGTGTACTCCAGAGCTTGTGCTGCGATGTCGGGGAGCTTGAGCTGGGTCATCTGGCTTTCCAAACAAAAAGAGGCATCAGTGGCAAGCGCCGATCAGGCTGCAATGCAGCTTGAAGCGCTGCCCACTGGAGCTGGATACGCGGTTCAGAGTGGTCCAGCCAACGCGACGGCTGTAACCCACCCAGGCTTCGCCATCGCTGGCCAGGCCGGTAAAAAAGGTCAACGTGCCATAGCGGCTGTTGGTTTGTGCCCATAGGCGCCGGCTGGTGAAGTCGTAGCCGCGCAGGTAGAACATATTTCCTTCGTTACGCACGCTGTAATAGCTGCCTTTGCCGTCCTGGCAGGCAAGCAGTGTCGCGCTGCGTGTACACATCGCCATCGGGCTGTTCTTTGGCATGGCGAACAGCGAAGTAGGCATGGCGAGCAACAGCAACACCATGGCGCGCAGCAGATTCATTTTTCATCCCCGGTGAATACTCGTCTGTCGAGAACGGCTTGGCGAAATTGTATTGTTACTTTATAACATTGTGCAATGCATCGTTTCGAATGCGCTCGCCTGAAGAGGTTTCGCCATGTCCAATCGTCTCCCTGTCACCGTGCTGTCTGGCTTCCTTGGCGCCGGCAAGAGCACTTTGCTCAACCATGTGCTGCGTAACCGCGACCACCTGCGGGTCGCGGTCATCGTCAACGACATGAGTGAAATCAACATCGACGCCAGCGAGGTGCAGCGCAACGTCAGCCTCAACCGCGCTGAAGAGAAACTGGTCGAGATGAGCAACGGCTGCATCTGCTGCACACTGCGTGAAGACCTGCTCGAAGAGGTTGCGCGGCTGGCCGAAGAAGGCCGCTTCGATTATTTGCTCATCGAGTCCACGGGTATCTCGGAGCCGCTGCCGGTTGCCGAGACGTTCACGTTTCGCGACGAGCAGGGCCGCAGCCTTTCCGACATGGCGCGGTTGGATACCATGGTCACTGTGGTCGATGGCCTGAATTTTTTACGCGATTACCAGGCAGCAGACAGCCTGGCCAGCCGTGGTGAAACCTTGGGCGAAGAGGACGAGCGGTCGATCAGTGATCTGCTGATCGAGCAGGTGGAGTTCGCCGATGTGTTGTTGCTGAGCAAGATCGACCTGATCAGCCAGCACGAGCGCGAAGAACTCATGGCCATTTTGCGCAGCCTCAACGCCCGGGCGCAGATCGTGCCCATGGTCATGGGCCAGGTGCCGCTGGCGCGCATTCTGGACACTGGCCTATTCGACTTCGACCAGGCTGCTCAAGCGCCGGGCTGGTTGCAAGAATTGCGCGGCAAGCATGTGCCGGAGACTGAAGAGTACGGCATCGCGGCCACGACCTGGCAGGGGCGGCGGCCACTTCATCCACAGCGCTTTTTTGATTTTATCCACAAGCCCTGGAGCAATGGTCGGCTGCTGCGTTCGAAGGGTTTTTTCTGGTTGGCCAGCAAGTACCAGGAAGCCGGTAGCTGGTCCCAGGCAGGTGGCATGATGCGCCATGGGCTGGCGGGCCGTTGGTGGCGTTTCGTGCCGCGCGAGCAGTGGCCCCAGGATGTGGATAACACTGCCGATATCTTGAAACACTGGCACGCCGAAACCGGTGACTGCCGGCAGGAATTAGTGTTCATTGGTCAGAATATCGACTTCAAAAAGTTATCCACACAGCTTCAGGCCTGCTTGTTGACGGATGAAGAAATGGAGTTGGGGCCTATGGGCTGGTTGCGTCTGGCTGATCCATTTGGCCCTTGGCACGAGGAGGCAGCAGCATGAACCAGGCGCTCAAGCCTGTGGATATCTTCCAGGTGTTTGGCGAAACGCCGCTGGTGTTGACCGACGTGCTGCAGGACGGCGTGAACCTGGCGGTCTGGCGCCGGCGCTTGCCGCCACAGCTGGAGGATTTTGCCGAGCTGGTAGTCAGCCTTGGGCAACCCCTGTCAGATCAGTGGGTAATCGATGTGGACGAGCAGCAGATGCCGGTTTTGTCGGATTTGCTACGCGAAGCGGCGGACCTGCAGGGTTACGAAGCGTTCGTGGCCGATGTAGCCTGGCTGGTGGCGGCATATACCTGCCTGGTTGGCGCGCGGCGGGTCGGTTTGCGCCTGCGGGTGCTGACCGGGCCCATGTGCCCGCGCTTTCATGTGGATAACGTGCCGTTGCGATTGCTCACCACCTATGCGGGCCCGGGTAGCGAGTGGTTGCGGGAGCAGGAGAGCCCACGCGGGGAGTTACACACAGCTCAAGTGCCTGTGAATAACATTCAGAAACTGCACGTCGGTGAAGTGGCTGTACTCAAGGGCGAGAAGTGGCAGGGCAACGAAGGTGCAGGGCTGGTGCACCGCTCGCCCTCGGGCCAGCAAGGGCGCCTGCTGCTCAGCCTTGACTGGCTAGCCTGACGGCGCATAGTGAGCCTTCACCCCGCCTGAAGCCATCCCATGCTGCAGAACATTCCCACCCATGTCATTGCCGGCCCCCTGGGCGCCGGCAAGACCACCCTGATCCGCCATCTGCTGGCCCAGCGCCCGCGCAACGAACGCTGGGCGGTCTTGATCAACGAATTCGGCCTGGTTGGCCTGGATGCGGCGTTGCTCAGCCGTGACGAAGATGGCATCGCCATCGGCGAGGTTGCAGGTGGCTGCCTGTGTTGTGTCAACGGCATGCCTTTTCAGGTGGGCCTGGGCCGGTTGTTGCGCAAATCCCGGCCTGACCGGCTGTTTATCGAGCCGTCTGGCCTGGGTCACCCGTTGCAGCTGCTTGCTCAGCTGAAACAGGCTCCGTGGGCTGGAGTGCTGACAATTCAGCCATTGTTGATGGTTGTCGATGCGCAATCCATGGCGCGAAACGAGCCGCTTCCGGACGCCCAACAGCAGGCTTTCAACGCGTCTGAATACGTGCTTTTCAACAAGTCGGAGGCTGTGGATGAAAAATCTAAGTTGTTGATAACTAATAAATTTAACGACAAGAATGTGATGTGGTCGGTACAGGGCCAGGTGCCGCTATCAAGCCTTCCTGGCGCCTTGGTAGAGATTGTCGACAGCCCATTTCAGGAAAACCAGATTGTCGACAATCTTGGGGGAGCCCCAACAATATTGTGGACAGACCCCAGCCAGCCGATCTGTCTTGCGCAGGAGGGGGAGGGAGGTTGGAGCATTGGCTGGCGCTGGCATCCCGTACAGCAGTTTTATCCACAGCGCCTACTGGCGTTCTTGCGGACCTTGCCATGGCGGCGTGCCAAAGGGGTTATCCACAGCGTGGAAGGTTGGCAATCATTTAATGGGCTCAAGGGTGACATGCCGATATGGCAGCCCAGTGAATGGCGCAGGGATAGCCGTATCGAGCTGATTTTTGATCAGCCGCAATCGCAACCCACGCTGCAAGCGGGGTTGAGCGAATGCCGCGTCAGCTGATCAGTTGCGCCAGCGATTGTGTTCCTGACGCCACTGCTGCATCTCGATGACATTGTCGGTGCGTGGTGGTGTCTTGATTTCAAACGGGTAGGGCGCCAGCTCGATCTGCACGCTGTGCGCGCCGAACTGGGTCACAGTACCCGGGTGGCGTTGCTCGCCGGTGACGGTGAACTCAAAGGCATAGATGCGTGCCAGGCGCTTGCGGCCATTGGCGTCACGGACAAAGGCGATGCGCTTGAGTGCGACGGCATCGTCGAGCAGCTCGAGGTCGAGCTTGGCACAGTGCTGTTTGACCCGTTCCAGGGCTTTTTCGCGCAACCCATGGTTGTGCCACAACCAGCCGCCTGCCGTGGTCAACAGCATCAGGACGAAGACGTTCTCCAGGGTCAACATTTGCATATGCTCCAAACAGGTAGATCCAGCTTAACTGCGTCCCTGGCCTGTCGTACAGGTGGCAATCGAGTTCATACTGCGCTGCGCACAATCCTTGAAACAGCTTTGGAAACCTCCCGCATGAAACGTACCCCGCACCTGCTCGCCATTCAGTCCCATGTGGTGTTCGGCCACGCCGGCAACAGCGCCGCGGTGTTTCCCATGCAGCGTATCGGGGTCAATGTCTGGCCGCTCAATACCGTGCAGTTCTCCAATCACACACAGTATGGCCAGTGGGCGGGTGAAGTGCTTGCCCCGGCGCAAATTCCTGCGTTGGTGGAAGGTATTTCCAATATTGGCGAGCTGGGTCACTGCGATGCTGTGCTTTCCGGCTACCTGGGCAGTGCCGAGCAGGGGCGAGCGATCCTGGCTGGCGTCGAGCGGATCAAGGCGGTGAACCCAAAGGCTCTGTATCTGTGTGACCCGGTCATGGGGCACCCGGAGAAGGGCTGCATCGTGCCGCCGGAGGTGAGCGAGTTCCTGCTCGACGAGGCGGCGGCCCGGGCCGACATCCTGTGCCCCAACCAGCTGGAACTGGACAGCTTCTGTGGGCGCCGCGCACAGTCGCTGGAGGATTGCGTGAACATGGCGCGCAGCCTGCTGCAGCGTGGCCCGCAGGTGGTACTGGTCAAGCACCTGGTTTACCCCGGGCGGGCCGAAGACCAGTTCGAAATGCTGCTGGTGACTGCCGAGCACAGCTGGCACCTGCGCCGCCCGCTGCTGGCGTTCCCGCGGCAGCCGGTGGGGGTGGGTGACCTGACCTCAGGCCTGTTCCTGGCGCGTGTGCTGCTCGGCGACAGCTGGGTGCAAGCCTTCGAATTCACCGCTGCAGCCGTGCATGAGGTGCTGCTGGAAACCCAGGCCTGCGCCAGCTACGAACTACAACTGGTGCGGGCCCAGGACCGCATCGCCCATCCGCGGGTGCGCTTTGAGGCGCAGCCGCTGGCGCTTTAGATCGCGTCGGTTTTCAGGTCCTGGTAGCGCTTCTCCAGCTCTTGGCGGATCTGCCGACGCTGCTGGCCTTGCAGGAAGCGGCGCTTTTCTTCGCTGCTGTGCGGCTGGCGCGGCGGCACCGGCACCGGGCGGCGGTTGTCGTCGACCGCGACCATGGTGAAGAAGCAGCTGTTGGAGTGGCGCACCGAGCGCTCGCGGATGTTCTCGGTCACCACTTTGATGCCGACTTCCATCGATGTATTGCCGGTGTAGTTGACCGACGCCAGGAAGGTCACCAGTTCACCCACGTGCACGGGCTCGCGGAAGATCACCTGGTCGACCGACAGGGTCACCACATAGCTGCCGGCATAGCGGCTGGCGCACGCATAGGCCACTTCGTCGAGGTACTTGAGCAGGGTGCCGCCATGTACGTTGCCAGAAAAGTTGGCCATGTCCGGGGTCATCAGGACGGTCATGCTCAGCTGGGCGTTTCCAGGTTCCATAGTGTGCTCACGGTGAGGTTGCGCTGAATCGGGCGAATGGGGGGCGTTATCTGCTGACACTTCTGTTCCCCTCTTTTGAATTTGCCTTGTTGGTACGGGACGTTGGCTGACGCGCCATCGTCACGCTGATCATGCCATCAGCGGCGCTTTTCCAGCCGATCTGTTTCTGCATATTGCACCGGCTTTTTGCGGCGGGGTGCGATGTTAACCTGAGTACGCCCATGCAACATGGGCATTCCTGCATTCAATACAGTATGTACTTGCTGCTCGCTCAGGTTTGCCTTGGCAGAGGAGCGGTCTGCCCAGGCATTCAAAAAAAAGACGAGAAAAGGAGTATCACGCCATGCATGCCATCAGCTTTATCCAGGACCTGGCAGTCATCATGCTGGTCGCTGGCGTGGTCACCATTCTCTTTCACCGCCTCAAACAGCCCGTCGTACTGGGCTATATCGTCGCCGGCTTCATCATCGGCCCGCACACCCCGCCATTCGGCCTGATCCATGACGAAGAAACCATCAAGACCCTTGCTGAACTGGGAGTGATCTTCCTGATGTTCTGCCTGGGGCTCGAATTCAGTCTGCGCAAGCTTTTCAAGGTTGGTGCCACGGCGTTCATCGCGGCCTTCCTGGAAATCGTGCTGATGATCTGGATCGGCTTCGAGATTGGCCGCTGGTTCGGCTGGAACACCATGGATTCGCTATTCCTCGGCGCGATCCTGGCCATTTCCTCGACCACCATCATCGTCAAGGCACTGAATGACCTGAAGATGAAGAACGAGCGCTTTGCCCAGTTGATCTTCGGCGTGCTCATCGTGGAGGACATCCTTGGTATCGGCATTATTGCCCTGCTGTCAGGCATCGCTGTCAGCGGCACGGTCAGCTCGGGCGAAGTGTTCTCCACAGTGGGCAAGCTGTCACTGTTCATGATCGTTGCCTTGGTTATCGGGATTCTGCTGGTGCCGCGGCTGCTGGCCTATGTGGCCAAATTTGAAAGCAACGAAATGCTGCTGATTACCGTGCTTGGCCTGTGCTTCGGCTTCTGCCTGTTGGTGGTAAAGCTGGAATACAGCATGGTGCTGGGCGCCTTCCTGATTGGCGCGATCATGGCCGAATCACGTCAGTTGCTGAAGATCGAACGCCTGATCGAGCCGGTACGCGATCTGTTCAGTGCCATCTTCTTTGTCGCCATCGGCCTTATGATCGACCCACAAGTGCTCGTCGATTACGCCTGGCCGATCGTGGTCATCACCCTGGCGGTGGTATTGGGCAAAATGCTCTCCTGCGGCATGGGGGCGTTCATTGCCGGTAATGACGGGCGCACATCGCTGCGGGTGGGCATGGGGCTTTCGCAGATTGGCGAGTTTTCCTTCATCATCGCCGCGCTGGGCATGACGCTGCAGGTGACCAGCGACTTCCTTTACCCGGTGGCGGTCGCGGTATCGGCAATTACCACGCTGCTGACGCCCTATCTGATCCGTGCGGCCGACCCGCTGTCGCAGAAACTTGGCAATGTGGTGCCCAGCCGCCTGGCGCGGGTGCTTTCGTTGTATGGCGAGTGGTTGCGCAATATACAGCCGCAGGGCGAGAGCGCCATGCTGGCGGCGATGATCCGGCGCATCCTGTTGCAGGTGGGGGTGAACCTGGCGCTGGTGATCGCCATTTTCTTCAGTGGTGGTTACTTTGCAGAGCGCATCGGCAACTGGCTCAGTGAGTGGGTCAGCGATGCCAGCCAGCAGAAGGCGGTTATCTGGGGCGCGGCGTTGTTGCTGTCGCTGCCCTTCCTGATCGCTGCCTATCGCAAGCTCAAGGCACTGTCGATGCTGCTGGCAGAAATGGGCGTGAAGCCGGAAATGGCCGGGCGCCATACCCAGCGAGTGCGCCGGGTGATCGCCGAGGTTATCCCGCTGTTGTCGCTGCTGGTGATTTTCCTGCTGCTGTCGGCATTGTCGGCGAGCATTCTGCCCACCAACGAGTTGCTGTTGGTCATTGCCGTGGTGGCGGCGGTGGTGGTGGCCTTGCTGTGGCGCTGGTTCATCCGCGTGCACACGCGCATGCAGATCGCCTTGCTGGAGACGCTGGAAAACAGTCGCGAGAATACGCACTGAAGGGCGCAATGCTCCCTGAGCAAGATTTCATCGTCGTTCGCGGGGACTGAGCGGTAGCAATGTCGCCAGGCGCAGAAAGCCTGGCGATTCTAGCCACATTGATGGCACCGGGCCGTAAACTTCCTGTGCCTGTACCGGCCTCTACCCGGGCTTGCCCGCTCCCACAGGTACCCCACAGGAGCTGGAGGCGATGGTGTTCCTGTGGGGGCAGAGATTGAAATCAGCTCTCCAGCCAGACATCCCGCGCCCAGTGCCACACTGATTCCCAACTGTCTTCACCGGCAATTTCCTCTTCGGCGTCCCACAGCACCACGGTGCCGTCTTCTTCGACGCAGTAGTAGTTGTCGCCGTCCTGGCACAGCGGAATCAGGTCACGCGGCACGCCGGCGTCCCAGGCGTTGGCGGCAACGTCAGGCAGGTAGGTGTGCGATTGTGGGTCGGTGACGGTTACCGGCTCCAGCGAGCCATACACCACGTCGCTGACGGTCAGTAGAAACTCTTTGAACACGAACGGTATGTTGATGAACAGCTCTTCTTCGATTTCGACCAGCTGGTCCTCGTCGGGAAGCTCAAGGGGCACCGGCACTGGCTGATTGGCTTCACGGAGTTGTTCGATCACTTCTTCCACGGTTCACTTCCTCTGACCTAGATGACAACGCTGCGCGTTATACCCTAGTAGGCCACTCTGGCAAAAGCAAAAACCCCGGGACAGGCCCGGGGTTTTTTATGTAGCACGCAGCGGTTAGCCGTTTTGACGGATACCGGCCACCAGCCAAGGCTGGTTCTCGCCTGGGGCGCGAACCATGTGCCAGCTTTCGCTGAACACTTCGCCCTGGTCGAAGCGCGAGGTTTTCGACACGCCGCGGAAGGTCAAGGTGGCGTCCGTGCGGTCGGCGCGGTCGTCGATACCGTCCAGCTGTACTTCGAGGTTGTCGATGTAGGTGGCCTGGAAGCCGTCACCCAGCTCAGCACGCTCACGCTTGAGGAACTCGAGCATTTGCGGGGTAACGAACTCGCTGATCTTGTCCATTTCGTTGGCATCCCAGTGCTGCTGCAGCGACTGGAAGTGGTTACGGGCGGCAGCCAGGAAGCTTTGCTCGTTGAACCAGGCCGGGGCGTTGATCACCGGAGCGGCGGCAGGTGCGGCCGAACCACCAAAGACCGATGGCTGTGCTGGCTGGTTGTGGGCTTCACGCTGCATCGGCGCATGGCCTGGCATAGCCATTTGCGGCTGCTGCTGGCGGCGGCGCGCTGCAATGAAGCGGAACACCAGGAAGGCGATGAGCGCCACGATCAGGAAGTCCATGATCTGGAAACCTTCGAAACCGTCGCCCATGAACATGGACGCCAGCAGTCCACCGGCGGCCAGGCCGGCCAGTGGGCCCAACCAGCGCGAAGCACCGCTGGCGGCAGCCGGGGCACGGCCAGGTGCGGTCGGTGCGGCTGCAGGCGTGGTTGGCGTGGCTTGGCGGGTCTGGTGGATAGGCGCGGAGCCCGAGCTCTTGCCGCCGCCGAAACGTTTGGCGTTGGCGTCCAGGCTCAGCGTCAGGCCGACGCAGAGCGCCAGTGCGATGCTAAGAAAACGTTGCATAAGTGGGATATCCCCTGTTGTGGATTGCACGCGCGTCATGTTGCACAGGTTCCCGTGCACATGACCAGTGACATAGTGTTTCGAGCTTTTGCCTGAATGTTACAAGGCCGCCCGGCAGAGCGGCCCAGTACATCAGATGGCTTCGAGCTTCGCATACCCCAGCATCAGCCACTTGCTGCCTTCGGCAAAATTCACTTGTACCCGTGCCTGGGCGCCCGAACCCTCGAAGTTGAGGATCACGCCTTCGCCAAACACCGCATGTTGCACGCGCTGGCCGAGGTTGAACGCCGTCTGTGGAATATTGGCATTGGCAAACAGGTTACTGTTGGTGGCCGTCTTGGCCCCACTGAACGGGCGACTGACGCTGTTGGACAGACGCACCTCCTGAATAAGGCCTGCGGGAATTTCACGTACGAAACGCGACACCTTATTGTAGGTTTCGCTGCCATACAGGCGACGTGTTTCGGCGTAGGTCATGACCAGCTGGCGCATAGCCCGTGTAATTCCCACATAGGCCAGGCGGCGCTCCTCTTCCAGGCGGCCGGGTTCTTCCAGGCTCATCTTGTGCGGGAACAGGCCTTCTTCCATGCCCACCAGGAACACATACGGGAACTCCAGGCCTTTGGCGCTGTGCAAGGTCATCAGCTGGACGCTGTCTTCATGCTCATCGGCCTGGGTATCGCCGGCTTCCAGCGAGGCATGGCCGAGGAAGGCCGAAAGCGGCGAGAGATCGGCGTCTTCTTCGGTGGACTCGAAGTTGCGCGCCGCGCTGACCAGTTCCTCGAGGTTTTCTACCCGTGCCTGGCCCTTTTCACCCTTTTCTTCCTGGTGATAGGTGATCAGCCCGGATTGTTCGATGGTGGTCTGGGTCATGGTATGCAGCGGCATGTCCGTGACCTTCGTGGCCAACCCCTCGATCAGCTCGATGAAGGCACCCAGAGCGCTGGCGGCGCGGCCTTTCAGCGCCTTGGCAGCCAACAGCTGGCACATGGCTTCCCACATCGACACCTGGCTGTGGCGGGCATGCTCGCGGATGGCTTCGACGGTTTTCTCGCCAATGCCGCGTGGCGGCACGTTGATCACCCGCTCCAGGGCCGCATCGTTGCCACGCCCTTCGATCAGCCGCAGGTAAGCCATGGCGTTCTTGATTTCGGCGCGCTCGAAGAATCGCTGGCCACCATAGATACGGTACGGGATACGCTCGCGCAGCAGGGCCTCTTCCAGCACCCGCGATTGGGCGTTGGAACGGTAGAGAATGGCGATTTCGTTACGCGCATTGTCCTGCTTGACCAGGCTTTCGATGGTTTCCACCACGTAGCGCGCTTCGTCGTGCTCGTTGTAGGCCGCGTACAGCGTCAGCGGTTCGCCTTCACCCATGTCAGTCCACAGTTCCTTGCCCAGGCGCCCGCTGTTGTTGACGATCAGGGCGTTGGCAGCCTTGAGGATGCCGCCGGTGGAGCGGTAGTTCTGCTCCAGGCGGATCATTTCGGCGTCGGGGAAGTCGGCGGTGTACTGGTGAATGTTCTCGATTTTGGCGCCGCGCCAGCCGTAGATCGACTGGTCGTCGTCGCCCACCGCCATCAGGCTGGCACCACCGCGCGCCAGCAGGCGCAGCCAGGCGTACTGCACGGCGTTGGTGTCCTGGAACTCGTCTACCAGTACATGCTGGAAGCGCCGCTGGTAGTGCTCAAGCAGGCCCGGGTGGTCGCGCCACAGGTCCAGTGCACGCAGCAACAGTTCGGAGAAGTCGATGACCCCCGCGCGCTCACAGGCCTGTTCGTAGGCGGTATACACCTCGCGCATGGTCGCCAGGAACAGGTCGCCCCCCGCCTGTATATGCTGCGGGCGCAGGCCTCCATCCTTCTGCCCGTTGATGAACCACTGGGCCTGGCGTGCCGGCCACTTCTGCTCGTCCAGCCCCAGTTCGCGCATGACCCGCTTGATCAGGCGCTGCTGGTCATCGCTGTCGAGGATCTGGAAGTTCTGCACCAGCCGTGCTTCCTGCCAGTGGGCCCGCAGCAGGCGATGGGCCAGCCCGTGGAAGGTACCGACCCACATGCCTGCCGGGTTGATCCCCAGCAGTTGCTCGATCCGATGGCGCATTTCTGCCGCAGCCTTGTTGGTGAACGTCACCGACAGGATTGAGTGCGGCGATGCTTGTTCCACCTGGATCAGCCAGGCGATGCGATGCACCAGCACGCGGGTTTTACCGGAGCCGGCGCCAGCAAGCACCAGTTGACGCCCGAGCTTGGCCGCGACGGCCTGGCGTTGAGCATCGTTGAGGGAGTTCAGCAGGAGGGAGAGGTCATCTGTGTGCATCGCGCCATTCTAGGGCGGGGCAAGTGCCGGGTAAATGGTACTGTATAAATAATCACCCTCTTAGACTGCCATTCATCAGTGCAGCCCGTTTGCAGCAGTGGGCCGGCCGAACCTGATCACACCCTCGTTCTGCCGGCCTGGTGCTTAAGGGGCTACTCAGGGTGTCTCAGTCGATGGTCACGATTTTCAGCCTGCCCTCGCAGCCCTGGATTTCCAGGTCGGTCCAGGGGCTGATGCCCGCTTGCTCGTAGGCAACCGGCTTGGTCGTCATCACGGCCATGGAGGGGGAGTCAGGCTCAATCAGATCAAGACGAAGCACTTCCCAACCGCCGCGGTGGCGGGGGGATGGGGTGCTCAGTACCGGTTCGATTCCTGGATTGGCGACCGTTACGGTGCCGAACACGCGAAACGCCTCCTTGCCGGGGCGCTTGTCGTTGATTGCTACGAAGTTGTCGATGTCGATTGTCATGATTTGAGCCTCTGATGAAAGATGGGGTGCCTCGCGGGGCACGCACCACTTTCATCTCGCGCAGGCCAGACTGAAATCGGGAACGGCTTCAGCTATGCCAGGCTCTTCCGCGGTGGGCCAGCAGGCTGTTGGCCTGCTCCGGACCGTTGTTGCCAGCCGGATAGTGGCGCGGCGCCTGGAAGTGTTCCTCCCAGCCCTTGAGGATCGGGTCGATCCAGGCCCAGGCTGCTTCCACTTCGTCACGCCGCATGAACAGCGTGGAATCGCCCTCCAGGATATCCAGCAGCAGGCGTTCGTAAGCGTCCCAGCGGCGGGTCTGGCCGAACACCTGCGCCAGGTTGAGGTTCAGGTCCACCGGCTCCAGCCGCATACCTTTGCCTGGGCTCTTGGTCATCATGCGCAGGCTGATGCGCTCATCTGGTTGCAGCTGGATCAACAGTTGGTTGACCTGACCACCGCTGAACAGCTCGTGGGGTACAGGCTTGAACTGAATGACGATCTGCGACGAACGCCGTGCCATGCGTTTGCCCGTGCGCAGGTAGAAGGGCACACCTGCCCAGCGCCAGTTGTCGATGTGCGCTTCGATGGCCACGAAGGTTTCTGTATCGCTGTCGTTGTCGACGTCCTTTTCGAAGTAATAGGCAGGCACCTCCTGGCCGCCGATGTGTCCGGCACCGTACTGACCGCGCACGGTCTTGTCCTGCACGTCCTGGCCGGTGATCGGTTTGAGGGCCCGCAGTATCTTCACTTTTTCGTCGCGCACCGCTTCAGCCTCGAACTGCGCAGGCGGCTCCATGGCCACCAGGCACAACAGCTGCAGCAGGTGGTTCTGCAGCATGTCGCGGGTTGCCCCAGCACGGTCGTAATAGGCGCCGCGGTTCTCTACCCCGAGGGTCTCGCAAACGCTGATCTGGACGTGGTCGACCTGATTGTTGCGCCACACCGGCTCCAGCAGGGCATTGGCGAAGCGCAGGGCCATCAGGTTCTGCACGGTTTCCTTGCCCAGGTAGTGGTCGATGCGAAAGACCTGGTTTTCGTCGAACACTGCGCCAATCGCTTGGTTGATGGCGGTGGCCGAGGCCAGCGAGTGGCCGATCGGTTTTTCCAGCACGATACGCGCTTCGGGGTCGGCCAGGCCGGCGTTGCGCAGGTGGTTGGCAATTGGCACGAACAGGTTGGGAGCGGTGGCCAGGTAGAAGATGCGCGTCAGCCCGCCGGGCTCGCCCAGGTAGCGTGCCAGGCGGCCGAAGTCGGCACTTTGCGAAGCATCCATGGCGAAATAGTCCAACCGGGCGGAAAACCGCTGCCAGACCTCTTCGTCGAAGTCACTGCGGGCAATTTGTGCCCGGCAGTGGCGTTCGGCGAGCTTGAGGTAGTCGTTACGTGGCAGGTTGCGCCGCGCCAGCGCGATGATGCGCACAGCATTGTTCAGGCGGGCCTCGCGGAACAGGTGGTAGAGCGCGGGAAGCAACTTGTGCAGCGCCAGATCGCCGGTGCCACCGAACACCAGAATGTCGCAAGGAATAGTCAAACCGCCACTCTCCACGTTCGTTTAACTGGGCGGGTTGGCGTCCATGTAGTATAACTACAAGAAAGCTACAACCCGGCCAGCCGATCATAACCGAGTCCAGCCCGTGAATCTGTTGCAACACATTGCCCAATCGCGCCACTTGCTGCGCAAATCGGAACTCAAAGTGGCCGACCACGTGCTGCTCGACCCGGCTGCGGTCATGCACAGCTCCATGGCCGACCTGGCGCACAGCGTGGGTATCAGTGAACCGACCATCGTGCGTTTCTGCCGGGCAATCGGTTGCTCGGGGTTCCAGGACCTGAAATTGAAGCTGGCGCAGAGCCTGGCCGCCGGGGCCAGTTTTGGCCAGTTCGCGATCCATGAAGATGACTCGGTTGCCGACTACAGCCTGAAGATTTTCGACACCACCCTGCACACGCTGATGGAAGTGCGCGAGCACCTCGACCCGCATGCGCTGCAACAGGCCGTGAGCGCCATGGCCCAGGCGCAACGCGTGGAGTTCTATGGCTTTGGCGCATCCGGCGCGGTAGCGGCGGATGCCCAGCACAAGTTCTTCCGCCTGCTGCTCAGTGCGGCCGCGTATTCCGACCCGCACATGCAGGCGATGTCCGCGGTTACCTTGAGACCTGGGGATGTGGCGGTGTGCATTTCCCAGTCGGGCCGTTCCAAGGACCTGCTGATTACCGCCAATCTGGTGCGTGAGAGCGGTGCCAACCTTATTACCTTGTGCCCAAGCCAGACGCCGTTGGCCGAGCTGTCGACCGTGAACCTGGCAATCGACGTGCATGAGGACACCGAAATCTACACCCCGCTGACCTCGCGTATCGCCCACCTGGTGGTGATCGATGTGCTGGCCATGGGCGTGGCCATGGCGCGCGGCCCGAGCCTGGTCAACCACCTGAAGAGCGTAAAGCGCAGCTTGCGCAGCCTGCGTTTGTCGCCCAAGTCGATCAAGGCTACAGACGACTGAATCCAACCTGTAGCGGGCTCTTCGCCGGCTTGCCCGCGAAGAGGCCCCGCTACAGGCAGTAAAAATTCACGATTCTGTCACCATCCCACAGCCAAACCGTAAACCTTCAAGGCCAGTCTGAAAGTCCCGCATCCTATCTGGGAGACAGGCAATGGCACGTGACCACGACGGTATCTACCAACCCAACGCCAAGGCTCGCAAGCAGCAGGAAAAGGATCAGCGCCGCATGGAATACCGCCGCGCGATCGAGACCTATTGCGACCAACGTCAACTGCTGCGCGAGCTGGTGGACTACCCCGAGTTGCAAGCACTTACAGTGTGGCAGTCTTCAGTGGCAACTTCCCCGAAAAACGCTCAACAAGCGCACTGATCAGCGCACGTTCGCTGCGGATGAACGCCAGAAACGCCAAGGCCACCGGCGACTGCCGCTTGGCCTTGGCCTGCACCACGCACCAACTGCGGTACAGCGGCAGCTCTTCTACCGGTAACTCTTTCAGTGCGCCTGTGGCCAGTTCCAGATTGACCGCATGGCGAGTCAGCAGGGCAATCCCCAGGCCGGCGATTACACACTCGCACTGGGCATCGGCCGAGGCCACTTCCAGGGTCTGGGTGAAATGCACGCGCTTGTCCTTGAAGTACTCCTCGCAGGCCTTGCGTGTGCCTGAACCCTGCTCGCGTACCAGCAAGGTATGAGGCTCCAGGTCTTGCAGGCGCAATTGCTCCAGCTTGCACAGCGGATGCTCAGGCGGCGCCACTGCGATGATCGGGTTGTTGAGGAACGGCAGAAATTCCAGGCCCATGTCCTGCGGCACCATCGACATGATGATCAGGTCGTCGCGGTTGTCCGAAAGGCGGCGGATGGCTTGGGCGCGATTGACCACCGTCAGGGTCAGATTGACCTCCGGGTGACGTTGCTTGAAGGCGGCGAACAGGTGTGGCACGAAGTACTTGGCGCTGGACTCGATCGCCAGTTTCAGCTGCCCTTGCAGTGAGCCCTGCATGTCCGACAGCTGCATGTCCAGGCTCTCGAGGCGGCCGAATATATCGCGGCTGGCACGTTGCAGGGCCTCGGCCGCTTCGGTCAGGTACAGCTTCTTGCCCACGTACTCGAACAACGGCTGCCCAATCAGCTCTTCGAGCTGACGAATCTGTAGACTAACGGCGGGTTGCGTCAGGGACATTTCTTCCGCTGCACGGCTGTACGAGCGCAAATCACACACCTCATTGAAGATCTGCAATTGACGCAAAGTCATACGCATCAAGGACTTACGCATTTATAACCCGCCCTTCGGCAATACCTTGTTACCGCACTATAAGCTTTTGCTAATACTGCATCTAACAAATATTGATTTTTGTTTATCGACCTACAGCGCTAGGGTGAATACGCGACTGGCCAGCAACGCCTGGTCACGCGCCGACCGGTAGAACCGGCTCGACTGTTCCTACGGCTTTGGGAAGACTCCAGTGATAAAAAAAATCCTGATCGCCAACCGAGGTGAAATCGCAGTTCGGATCGTGCGTGCCTGCGCCGAGATGGGCATACGCTCGGTAGCGATCTATTCCGACGCCGACCGGCATGCCTTGCACGTCAAGCGCGCCGACGAAGCACACAGCATTGGCGCCGAGCCGCTGGCCGGGTACCTGAACCCGCGCAAGCTGGTGAACCTGGCTGTGGAAACCGGCTGTGATGCCCTGCACCCGGGCTATGGTTTCCTATCGGAAAACGCTGAACTGGCAGAGATCTGCGCTGAACGCGGGATCAAGTTCATCGGCCCGGCCGCCGACGTCATTCGCCGCATGGGCGACAAGACCGAAGCGCGCCGCACCATGATCGCCGCTGGTGTGCCGGTAACCCCGGGCACCGAAGGCAACGTTGCCGATATTCATGAAGCCCTGAGCGAAGGTGAGCGCATCGGTTACCCGGTGATGCTCAAGGCCACCTCCGGTGGTGGCGGCCGCGGTATTCGCCGTTGCAACAGCCGCGAAGAGCTGGAGCAGAACTTCCCGCGAGTGATTTCCGAAGCCACCAAAGCCTTTGGTTCGGCCGAAGTGTTCCTGGAAAAGTGCATCGTCAACCCCAAGCACATCGAGGCACAGATCCTCGGTGACAGCTTCGGCAACGTGGTGCACCTGTTCGAGCGTGACTGCTCTATCCAGCGCCGTAACCAGAAGCTCATCGAAATTGCCCCAAGCCCACAGCTCACGCCCGAGCAGCGCGCCTACATCGGCGACCTGGCGGTGCGTGCGGCCAAGGCGGTGAACTACGAGAACGCCGGTACCGTGGAGTTCCTGCTCGCCGATGGCGAGGTGTACTTCATGGAAATGAACACCCGGGTGCAGGTGGAACACACCATCACCGAGGAAATCACCGGTATCGACATTGTCCGTGAGCAGATTCGCATCGCCTCGGGCTTGCCGCTGTCGGTCAAGCAAGAAGACATCCAGCACCGCGGTTACGCGCTGCAGTTCCGCATCAACGCCGAAGACCCGAAGAACAACTTCCTGCCCAGCTTCGGCAAGATCACTCGTTATTACGCCCCCGGTGGCCCGGGCGTGCGTACCGATACAGCGATCTACACCGGCTACACCATTCCGCCGTTCTACGACTCCATGTGCCTGAAACTGGTGGTGTGGGCGTTGACCTGGGAAGAGGCCATGGACCGCGGCCTGCGAGCCTTGGACGACATGCGTGTGCAAGGGGTGAAGACCACTGCCGCCTATTACCAGGAAATTCTGCGCAACCCGGAATTCCGTAGCGGGCAGTTCAATACCAGCTTCGTCGAAAGCCACCCTGAACTGACCAACTACTCGATCAAGCGCAAACCCGAAGAGCTGGCCTTGGCCATCGCCGCCGCCATCGCCGCCCACGCAGGCCTGTGAGGAAACCTATAATGTCCAAGAAAATTCACGTAACCGACACGATCCTGCGCGACGCCCACCAGTCCCTGCTGGCCACCCGCATGCGTACCGAAGACATGCTGCCGATCTGCGACAAGCTCGACAAAGTCGGCTACTGGTCGCTGGAAGTCTGGGGTGGCGCCACCTTCGACGCGTGCGTGCGCTTCCTCAAGGAAGACCCGTGGGAGCGCCTGCGCAAGTTGCGCGCAGCCCTGCCCAACACCCGCCTGCAAATGCTGCTGCGCGGCCAGAACCTGCTGGGTTACCGCCACTACAGCGACGACGTGGTCAAAGCCTTCGTCGCCAAGGCAGCGGTCAATGGCATTGATGTGTTCCGCATCTTCGACGCCATGAACGACGTGCGTAACCTGCGCGTGGCCATCGAAGCGGTCAAGGCTGCCGGCAAGCATGCCCAGGGCACCATCGCCTATACCACCAGCCCGGTGCACACCATCGAGGCCTTCGTGAAGCAGGCCAAGCAGATGGAAGCCATGGGTTGCGACTCGGTGGCGATCAAGGACATGGCCGGCCTGCTGACCCCGTTCGCCACGGGTGAACTGGTCAAGGCGCTGAAGGCTGAGCAGTCGCTGCCGGTGTTCATCCACTCCCACGATACCGCCGGCCTGGCCGCCATGTGCCAGCTCAAGGCTGTGGAAAACGGCGCCGATCATATTGACACCGCCATCTCCAGCTTCGCCTGGGGCACCAGCCACCCGGGTACCGAGTCGATGGTTGCTGCGCTCAAGGGCAGCGAATTCGACACCGGCCTGGACCTGGAGCTGCTGCAGGAAATCGGCTTGTACTTCTACGCCGTGCGCAAGAAGTACCACCAGTTCGAAAGCGAATTCACCGCCGTGGACACCCGCGTGCAGGTCAACCAGGTGCCCGGTGGCATGATTTCCAACCTGGCCAACCAGCTCAAGGAACAGGGCGCGCTCAACCGCATGAACGAAGTGCTGGCCGAAATCCCGCGTGTGCGTGAAGACCTCGGCTTCCCGCCGCTGGTGACGCCGACCTCGCAGATCGTCGGCACCCAGGCGTTCTTCAACGTGCTGGCTGGCGAGCGCTACAAGACCATCACCAACGAGGTGAAGCTGTACCTGCAAGGCGGTTACGGCAAGGCCCCGGGTGTGGTCAACGAGCAGCTGCGCCGCCAGGCGATCGGCAGCGAGGAAGTGATCGATGTGCGCCCGGCCGACCTGCTGAAGCCAGAGATGACCAAGCTGCGTAACGACATCGGCGCCTTGGCCCGCTGTGAAGAAGACGTGCTTACCTTCGCCATGTTCCCGGATATCGGCCGCAAGTTCCTCGAAGAACGCGAAGCCGGCACCCTCACTCCGGAAGCCCTGTTGCCAATTCCAGAAGCTGGCGCCGTTTCTGCTCCAGGCGGTGAAGGGGTACCGACCGAGTTCGTCATCGACGTGCACGGCGAAACCTACCGCGTCGACATCACCGGGGTGGGTGTTAAGGCCGAAGGCAAGCGCCACTTCTACCTGTCTATCGACGGCATGCCGGAAGAAGTGGTGTTCGAGCCACTCAACGAGTTCGTCGGTGGCGGCGGTAGCAAGCGCAAGCAAGCCACCGATCCAGGTCACGTCACCACCACTATGCCGGGCAACATCGTTGATGTACTGGTCAAGGAAGGGGACGTGGTCAAGGCTGGCCAGGCCGTGCTGATCACCGAAGCCATGAAGATGGAAACCGAAGTGCAGGCGGCCATTGCTGGGAAGGTCGTGGCCATCCACGTGGCCAAGGGCGATCGCGTGACGCCGGGTGAGATCCTGATCGAGATCGAGGGCTGAGATAAGCCCTCATCTACAAGCGGTTAACCTCTGGGGAGCGGATGCTCCCCTTTTTTTGTGCTGTATTTGCCGGCCTCTTCGCGGGACAAGCCCGCTCCCACAGGTTTACCACTGCACTTGACGGCAGTGCAGTACCTGTGGGAGCGGGCTTGTCCCGCGAAGAGGCCAGTGAGACCCATACAGCTATCAGCCGTTGCGGCATGCCTCAAGTGTATCCACCTGCCCCTCGGGCCGCTGGTTTTCCTGGCCCAACCACCGCTCGAAGCCGGCAGCCACCGCTGGCCATTCATCATCGGTAATCGAATACCACGCCGTATCGCGGTTATGGTCCTTCACCACCAGGTGCTTGCGGAATACGCCTTCGTAGACGAAGCCAAACCGCTCCGCTGCGCGCTTGGAGCGGGCATTGGCGTTGTTGCACTTCCACTCCAGCCGACGGTTGCCCAGTTCGAAGCCCAGCTTGCCGAGCAGGTACACCGCCTCGGTGCCCTTGGGGGTGCGCTGCATGGCGGCGCCGAAGGCGATGTGGCCGATTTCAATGCGCCCGTGGTCGGGCACGATCGACATCAGGCTGAGAATACCCTGGGCCTGGCCGCTGGCGCGGTCGATTACGGTGTAGAACAGCGGGTCGCGCCCTGCGGCGTTGCCCTGCAGCCAACGGTCGAATTCGGCCCGCTCGGTGAACGGGCCATAGGGCAGGTAGTCCCACAGCACTGGGTCGGACGTTGGGCCTTGCAGCACTTGCCAGAGGTCGTCGCCATGGCGCGCCGGGTCGAGCTTTTCCAGGCGGATGAAGCGGCCTTCAATCGGCTCGGCCTGGGGCGTTGCGGCGGGTTTCCAGTTCAATGCGTCTGTCATGTTCGGCCTACAAGCCTTTGCGGAATTGGATGAAGCCCGACCGCTCGGCAACCTGCTGATACAGGCTGATGGCGGTGGCATTGGTTTCGTGGGTCAGCCAGTGCACCTTGATGCAGTTGTCGGCCTTGGCTGTGGTGTAGACGTGCTCGATCAGCTGGCGACCAATGCCCAGGCCGCGCTGCGAGCTGTCCACGTACAGGTCCTGCAGGTAACAAGAGTTTTCGATGCTCCAGTTGGAACGATGGTAGATGAAGTTGACCATCCCCACCGCCTTGCCATCGACCCAGGCCAATGCCGCATGGGTTGGCTCGCTCGGGTCGAGCAGGCGCTGCCAGGTGCTGAGGCTGACTTCATCGGCCAACTCGGTTTCATAGAAGTGCAGGTAGGCCTGCCACAGGGCGAGCCAGGCGGCATGGTCTTGGGCGCCGACAGGGCGCAGGGTAACGCTGGGCATGGGGCTATTCCTTCAGGGTTGGCGCATGTGCGCTGCGAGTTGGTTGTCCAGTTGATCGGGGCTGGCGGCCAGCCCGTCACGCACGCCGGCGATATCTTGCGCGGAGCGGTTCTGGCTGAGCTTGCGCGCACCTTGCAGGCGGGCGATGGGCAGGCGGATACCGACGATGGCGCGCAGCATGCCCTCGATGTAGTCGGCAGGGGCGTCGGTGACTTTCCACGGTTCGCTGCGACCGTGTTCGTGGCGATCGGTCAGGCGGCTCACGATGGCGAGCAGGGGCTCGGCTTCATGGATGACTTCGGCCGGGCCATACGCGTGGACGGCCAGGTAGTTCCAGGTCGGCACCACTTTGGGGTTATCGGCTTTGCTCGGGTAGTAGCTGGGGCTGACATAGGCGTCGGCACCGGGGAAGACCAGCAGGGCTTCGCTACCTTGTGCCAGGTCCTGCCATTGGCGGTTGGCCCGTGCCAGGTGGGCATAGACGGTGCCGAACTCGCCCTCGGTGATATCCACCAGTACCGGCAGGTGTGTGGCCAACAGGCCTTGGTCACCTTGGCTGACCAGCACGGCCAGGCGGGTGTCGAGCATGTGCTGGTGCAGGCGGCCGAGTTCGTGTTCCTGATGGGGTTTGCTGTTGTACATGCTCGGTTTCCTTGTGCAGTGGAGCCATCCTAGGCAGGCTATTGGTTCTGGGTAAGAGCCATTAATGCCTGTTTTCATAGGTCCAATGCCATGAATGATAGCCCCCTCGTTTTGCCTTTCGACCCTTCCGGGATCGCCCTGGACCGCCGCCGCGGGCTCAGCCAGCAGCTGTACCAGGCGCTGCGCGCGCGGGTGCTGGACGGGCGCTTGAGCAGCGGCACCCGGCTGCCGGCCACCCGCGAGTTGGCCACCATGCTGGTGTTGTCACGCAACAGCGTGGTGCGGGCTTACGACCAGTTGTACGCCGAGGGTTACATCGAAAGCCGTGTCGGCGATGGCACCTATGTAAGCCGGCTACCAAAACTATCCACACAAGTATCCACAGGGTTATCCCATGGGTTATCAACAGATTTATCCACAATTTCAGAAGAATATACTGAGGATTTATCCAGCCACCGACGTTCAAGCGAAGCTTTGCGGCGTCTGAAAACCCATCACTTGTCGCCACCAAGGAGCGGTCAGCCGCGTGCTTTTCGCGTTGGCATTCCGGCATTCGACCTGTTCCCGTTTGACGTCTGGGCCAAGCTGCAGGCGGGTTTCTGGCGTAACCCGACCCCCGCTCAACTCGGTTATGGCAACCCGGCGGGCGAGCCGATGCTGCGCGAACTGATCGCTGCCTACTTGCGTCGCTCGCGCGGGCTGAATTGCATGGCTGAACAAATTGTGATCACCAGTGGCGCGCAGCAGGCCATTAGTCTTTGTGCACAGTTGCTATTAGAGCCGGGCGACGGCGTAGCTGTGGAAAACCCGGGCTATCGGGCGGCCGGTCACGCCTTTGCACTGGCGGGTGGCCAGTTGTGCGGCGTACCGGTGGATGGGGAGGGGATGGATTGCAGCCGGCTTGGGCAACTGAAGGATTGTCGGATGGCCTATGTGACGCCTGCCCACCAGTACCCGACCGGGGTGACCATGAGCTTGGCGCGCCGCCTGGAATTGCTGGCCTGGGCTGACCGAAACGATGGCTGGATCATCGAGGACGATTACGACGGTGAGTACCGATACAGCGGCGCGCCCTTGGCCCCGTTGGCGGCCCTCGACCGGCACGGGCGCGTACTGTACGTCGGCACCTTCGGCAAGATTGCCTTCCCGGCGCTGCGCCTGGGCTACCTGGTACTCCCGCCGCAGTTGGCGCAAGCGTTCAGCCAGGGCAAGGCGCTGGCGGTGCGGCATTCAGAGGTCAGCAGCCAATGTGTGATGGCCGAGTTCATGGCCCGCGGGCACTTTCAGCGGCACATCCGGCGCATGCGCAAGGCGGCGCTAAGCCGGCGCAATGTACTCAAGGCAGGCTGGCCTGAGGATATTCCCGGTTTGGGCGCCATGCCGGCAGTGGCGGCCGGGCTGCATGTGAAGGTTGATGTGGATAACTTTGCGCGCGAACAGGAACTGGTGGCCAAGGCGGAAGCGGTGGGAGTGGAGGTTACGCCGCTGAGTAATTTCTGGTTGACGGACAGCGAGGTGCCTGTGGATAAGCGAGCGGGGCTGGTGCTGGGGTTTGCGGCGGTGCCGGAGGGAGAGATTGCCGAGGCACTGATGAAACTGCGAAAGGCCTGGAGAAGGTGAATGGGGCCGCTGTGCGGCCCACGGCGCTATATCAGGTGCCGGACTTGATCCGCGTCCAGGCCCTGGTCCTGGCCCGTTCGGCATCCCGCGCAAGTGGCTTGAGGGTATACAGCTTGGCCATCGCCTCCGCAGTCGGGTACAGGTTGGGGTTGTTGCGAATCGCCGGGCTTACCTTGTCGGTCGCATCCTTGTTCGGGTTGGGGTACCCGACAAAGTCGCTGATCGGCGCAATCACCTCCGGCCGCAGCAGGTAGTTGATGAACGTATGGGCGTCTTCCGGGTTGGCCGCGTTTTTCGGAATCGCCAGCATGTCGAACCAGATCGGCGCGCCTTCCTTGGGCAGGCGCATGTCCACCACCACGTCGTTCTTCGCCTCGCGGGCGCGGTTTGCGGCCTGCGAGAAGCTGCCGCTGTAGCCCACTGCCACGCAGATGTCGCCATTGGCGATGTCTGCCATGTACTTCGAGGAATGGAAGTAGGTGATGTAGGGGCGAATCTTCAGCATCAGCGCCTCAGCCTTCTTGTAGTCGGCCGGTTTGTCACTGTTCGGTGGCAAGCCCAGGTACTGCAGGGCCAGTGGCAGAATCTCCGAAGGCGAGTCGAGCAGGGCCACGCCGCACTGCTTGAGCTTGGCAATGTTCTCTTCCTTGAAGATCAGGTCCCAGCTGTCGACCGGCGCGTTGTCGCCGAGTGCAGCCTTGACCTTGGCCGGGTTGAAGCCGATCAGCACGGTGCCGTACATGTACGGCACGGCAAACTTGTTACCCGGGTCGTTGGCCTCGATCAGTTTCATCAGCGCCGGGTCCAGGTGTTGCCAGTTCGGCAGCTTGCTGCGGTCTAGCGGCTGGAATACCCCGGCCTCGATCTGCTTGGCGAGAAACACATTGGAAGGCACCACCACGTCATAGCCGGAGTTGCCGGTGAGCAGCTTGGCCTCCAGTGCTTCGTTGGTGTCGAAGATGTCGTAGATCAGTTTGACGCCGCTGTCCTTCTGGAAGTCGGTCAAGGTCTGCGGGGTGATGTAATCGAACCAGTTATACACACGCAGGGTGCGCTGCTCGGCTTGGGCGTGCAGGGCACCGGTGAACAGGGTGGCAGCGATGAACGGGGCGAGCAGACGCTTGAGTCGGACCATTACCGGGCTCCTGGCTGGGCGCGCTGGAAGCCTTCCAGCACATTGACCGCGTTGATACCGATTTCTTCCACAGCGTAGCCGCCTTCCATCACGAACAGGGTCGGCTTGCCGAGCTGGCCGATGCGCTTGCCCATTTCCAGGTAGTCCGGGCTGTCGAGCTTGAACTGCGAGATGGGGTCGTCCTTGAAGGTGTCCACACCCAAGGAGATGACCAGCACGTCGGCGTCATAGCTGGCGATGCGCTGGCAGGCGTCTTCCAGCGCGGCGCTCCAGGCGGCCCAGCCGCTGCCGGCCGGCAAAGGGTAATTGACGTTGCAGCCCTCGCCGGCACCTTCGCCGGTTTCGTCGGCATAGCCGAGGAAGAACGGGAATTCGTCCTGCGGGTCGCCGTGGATCGAGGCGAAGAACACGTCGTCGCGGCTGTAGAAGATGTCTTGGGTGCCGTTGCCATGATGGTAGTCAACGTCGAGGATGGCGACTTTGCGCTTGCCCTGGTCGAGGAACGCCTGGGCAGCGATGGCGGCGTTGTTCAGGTAGCAGTAGCCGCCCATCACTTCACCGGCGGCGTGATGCCCTGGCGGGCGGCACAGTGCGAAGGCCGAATGGGCGCCTTGCTGGATCGCTGCCTGGGCGGTAAGGGCGACCTGGGCGGCGCTGTAGGCCGCTTGCCAGGTGCCGGCGGTGATCGGCGCACCGGCATCGAAGCTGTAGTAGCCCAGTTCACCGTGCAGGCCGGTGGGCTTTACCTGGCGCAGCGTGCGTGCAGGCCAGGTGAAAGGCAGCAGGTCGCCTTCCTGGCCCAATGCTGCCCAGCGTGCCCAGGCGCCTTCGAAGAAGTCCAGGTAATCGGCGCTGTGGACGCGCAGCAATGGCGCCCGGCCGAAGTCGGTCGGGCCCTGGATATCGCCGAGGTCGCGCTTTTTCACCTGGTCGAGTACATGGTCGGCACGCGAAGGCATTTCGAAACAGGGCATCAGCTTGCCGTCGATCAGCTCGCAGCGTCCATGGTGCAGGCGGTGGTCATCGGAATAGATCGTCAGCATTGTTGTTCTCCGGTGGGTACTGGCGTGGGTCCATTGTCATGGGCGGGTCAGTAGCGGAGAACGACGCAAGTGGCCAAAAGGGGATCGATCTGGCCAAGCTCTCTGGTCGTGCTTTCCTGTGCCGGCCTCTTCGCGGGCTTGCCCGCTCCCACAGGTATCCCAAAGTACTCGGGACTTGTGCAGTTTCTGTGGGAGCGGGCAAGCCCGCGAAGAGGCCGGTACAGGTCAACCGCGGAAGTGGCTGGGCGCCACACCACTCCAGCGCTGGAAGGCATGGCGGAAACTGGCCGTCTCGCTGAACCCCAAGGTCTCGGCAATACGGTAGATGGGCATCTGCTCATCGGCCAGCAACTGCTTGGCCCGCTCGAACCTGAGCTCGTCCAGCAGCTGTTGATAACTGCTGCCCAGCGCCTGTAGATGCCGGCGCAAGGTGCGCGACGAGCAGTTCATTTGCCGTGCCAGGCCTTCCAGCCCAGGCGCGGCATCCAGTTGCTGGGTCAGCAGCTGACGAATACGCCCCAGCCAGGCCTGGCGGCCGGTGAACTCAAGGTTCAGGCGCCGGCAGCGCTCGCTCATGGCTTTGTGGGTAATCGGGTCGGCCAGCGGCAGCGGCGTGTCCAGCCAGCGTCGTTCGAAGGCAAAGGCATTGTCTTCGGCGGCAAAACCGACCGGGCACTGGAATGCATCGGCATAGCGCACGTGGTAGCCGGGCCGAGTGTGCTCGAAACGGGCCCCCAGCAACGGCAACGGGCGGCCAAGCAGGTCATCGCAGATGACTTTCAGCGACACCAGGCAGAACTCGGCGTTGAAAGCGCTCAGTGCCGGGCTGTCGTGGTAGTCGCTGGCGCTGAACCAGACCCGCTGGCCATCGTCGAGCAAGCGCAGCTTGAAGACTGTTCCCAGCAGTGCCGGATACTGCAGCGCCAGGCGCAAGGCGTCACCCAAAGTGGCACTGGAGAGCAGGGCGTAACCCAGCATGCCGTAGCACGACACATGCATGCGCCGGCCCAGTTCCAGGCCGATGTCCTCGCGCCGGGCCACGGCGTTGGCGCACACCTGCAATTCCTGCTGGGTGGTGATGCGCGCATCCGCGTGCCCCAGGTCTGCCGGGCCAATGCCGCTGCCGGCCAGCAGCGCCGAAGCCTCGCAACCTTCTGCCTGAAAGACGTTGAGGATCAGCGAAACGGCGTTGAGGGTAGTCAGATGGCTGTGCAGCATGCTGGGTAATCCCGTGGGGCTGGGACGCATTATGGAGCAAGTTGTGTGCCGATATCCGGGCGTTCGGGCAAATCCATCAGACAAAAAAAGGCCCGAAGCATTGGCTCGGGCCTTGAAAGGTTGAGAGGTGTCTAGTCCCTTAACCTGGTGAGACTGTTTGCAGCGGTCGGGTTACGCCTTCAGCGGAACCAGACGTGGAGCGATCATGTTTTCCGGACGCAGGATGTCGTTCAGCATCTCTTCGTCCAGCAGCTTCTCTTCGCGCACCAGTTCCAGCACGCCGCGGCCGGTTTCCAGGGCAACGCGGGCGATACGGGTGGCGTTTTCGTAGCCGATGTACGGGTTCAGGGCGGTGACCAGGCCGATCGAGTGCTCAACCAGTTCACGGCAGCGCTGTTCGTTGGCAGTGATGCCGACGATGCAGTGCTCGCGCAGCATGTCCATGGCGCGTTGCAGCAGGCGGATCGAGTCGAAGATCTTGTAGGCGATCAGCGGTTCCATCACGTTCAGCTGCAGTTGGCCACCTTCGGCGGCGACGGTCAGGGCCAGGTCGTTGCCCATGATGGCGAAGGCGACTTGGTTGACGGCTTCCGGGATAACCGGGTTGACCTTGCCTGGCATGATCGAGCTGCCTGGCTGACGCGCTGGCAGGTTGATTTCGTTGATGCCGGTGCGAGGGCCGCTGGACAGCAGGCGCAGGTCGTTGCAGATCTTCGACAGCTTGACGGCAGTACGCTTGAGCATGCCGGAGAACAGCACGAAGGCGCCCATGTCGGAGGTGGCTTCGATCAGGTCGGCAGCCGGTACCAGCGGCTGACCGCTGATGATTGCCAGGCGTTGCACCGCGAGCATCTGGTAGCCCGGGTCGGCGTTGATGCCGGTACCGATGGCAGTACCACCCAGGTTGATTTCGGTCAGCAGCTCAGGCGCCAGCGAACGCAGACGGTTGAGGTCTTCGGTCATGGTGGTGGCGAAGGCGCGGAATTCCTGGCCCAGGGTCATCGGCACGGCGTCCTGCAGCTGGGTACGGCCCATCTTCAGTACGTGGTCGAACTCTTTACCTTTGGCTGCGAAGGCCTGAATCAGGCTGTCGAGGCTGGCCAGCAGGGCATCGTGACCCAGCAGCAGGCCCAGACGGATAGCGGTCGGGTAGGCGTCGTTGGTCGACTGCGCCATGTTCACATCGTTGTTCGGGTGCAGGTACTGGTACTCACCCTTCTGGTGACCCATGGCCTCCAGCGCGATGTTGGCGATGACTTCGTTGGCGTTCATGTTGGTAGAAGTACCAGCACCGCCTTGAATCATGTCTACCACGAACTGTTCGTGGTAGTCGCCCTTGATCAGTCGTGCGCAGGCTGCGCTGATCGCAGCGTGCTTGGCATCGCTCAGGTGCCCCAGCTCACGGTTCGCGTCAGCAGCTGCCTGCTTGACCATCGCCAGGCCGACTACCAGTTTCGGGTAGTGCGACAGTGGAACGCCGGAGAGGTGGAAGTTGTTGGCAGCGCGCAGTGTCTGGATGCCGTAGTAGGCATCAGCAGGAACTTCAAGGGTACCCAACAGATCTTTTTCGACGCGGAACGATGCAGCGGAGGACATGATGTATATCATCTCGATGTTGACCCGGCACATGCCGGAATGGCGCCAATCCTAGGCCTTAAGGTGATTTTGCGGCCAATGCTGTTGCACGCTAACCTATGCACAAACGGCATAGTGTTTCATGTGACGCCAATTGACATTCGAGCGTGTTCCATTTTGGTGCACGCCGGGAGATGTGCTTCGTGAACCTTGAAAGCAAATGGCTGGAAGATTTCAGCGCACTCGCCGCTACCCGCAGTTTTTCACAGGCGGCAGAGCGGCGTTTTGTCACCCAACCGGCCTTCAGCCGGCGCATTCGCAGCCTGGAAGCGGCATTGGGCCTGCAACTGGTGAACCGTTCCCGCACGCCCATCGAACTGACTGAAGCCGGCCAGCTGTTTCTGGTCACGGCACGCACGGTTGTCGACCAGTTGAGCGAAATTCTGCGCCATTTGCATCATCTTGAGGGCGGGCAGGGCGAGGTGGTGCAGGTGGCTGCGGCACACTCCCTGGCGTCGGGTTTTTTCCCCCGTTGGGTTGCCCAGTTGCGCAACGACGGTTTGAACATCGCCACTCGCCTGGTTGCGACTAACGTCGGAGATGCCGTGCATGCATTACGCGAAGGTGGCTGCGACCTGATGCTGGCTTTCTATGACCCGGACGCGGCCCTGCAGATGGATGCCGAGATCTTCCCCTCACTGCACATGGGCACCACCGAAATGTTGCCGGTGTGTGCCGTGGATGCCGAGGGCAAGCCGTTGTTCGACCTGGAAGGTGAGGGCAGTGTGCCGTTGCTGGCCTATACCGCTGGCGCATTTCTGGGCCGCTCGGTCAATTTGCTGCTGCGCCAGCGCAACCTGCGCTATACCACCGTCTATGAAACCGCCATGGCCGACAGCCTCAAGAGCATGGCGCTGGAGGGTATGGGTATCGCCTGGGTACCGCGCCTGTCGATGCGTGGCGAGCTGGAGCGCGGCGAACTGGCCGTCTGCGGCGGCAGCCAGTGGCATGTGCCACTGGAAATACGCCTGTACCGCTGCGCCCTGGTGCGCAAGGCCAACGTCAGGCTGTTGTGGCGCAAGCTCGAGGGTGCGGCGGCGGTTGACCCAAAAGTCAGCCAAAGCCCCGAAAAATAAGGCCCGACAGTTGGTCGCCGGGGTGCCTTAAACGCACCACCTTACGGTATACTGCGCGGCCTTTCGACCGGATGCGTCCGGTCCTGATCAGCAAACAAGCCACGCCGGTCGTCCCGCGTGGCTTGTTGTTTTTTGACGCGCCCGCGGGCGCACAAGCGAAGAGGCTCGACGATGAGTGCACTGGTTGGCGTGATCATGGGCTCCAAGTCCGATTGGTCCACCCTTAGCCACACCGCCGATATGCTGGAAAAACTCGGCATTCCTTACGAAGTGAAGGTGGTTTCTGCCCACCGCACCCCGGATCTGCTGTTCCAGTATGCCGAGGAGGCCGAAGGCCGCGGCATCGAGGTGATCATCGCCGGTGCCGGTGGCGCAGCCCACCTGCCAGGCATGTGCGCCGCCAAGACCCACCTGCCAGTGCTGGGTGTGCCGGTGCAGTCGTCGATGCTGTCGGGCGTCGATTCGCTGCTGTCGATCGTGCAGATGCCAGCCGGCGTGCCGGTTGCCACGCTGGCCATCGGCCGCGCCGGTGCGATCAACGCTGCGCTGCTGTCGGCCAGCATCCTGGGCGCCAAGTACCCGCAGTACCACGCGGCACTGAAGCAGTTCCGTACGGAACAGACCGACACTGTGCTGGACAACCCAGACCCGCGCCAGGCTTGAGGCTCAACCCATGAAGATCGGTGTAATCGGTGGCGGCCAGCTGGGCCGCATGCTGGCCCTGGCGGGTACCCCGCTGGGCATGAACTTCGCCTTCCTCGACCCGGCACCGGACGCCTGTGCCGCGCCGTTGGGCGAGCATCTACGTGCCGACTATGGCGACCAGGACCACCTGCGCCAGCTGGCCGACGAAGTCGACCTGGTCACCTTCGAGTTCGAAAGCGTACCGGCCGAGACCGTGGCTTTCCTCTCGCAGTTCGTGCCGGTCTACCCCAGTGCCGAAGCGCTGCGCATCGCCCGTGACCGCTTGTTCGAAAAGAGCATGTTCCGCGACCTGGGTATTCCTACCCCGGCCTTCGCCGACATCCTTTCCCAGGCAGACCTGGACGCCGCAGTGGCCAGCATCGGCCTGCCTGCCGTGCTGAAAACTCGCACCCTGGGCTACGACGGCAAGGGTCAGAAGGTGCTGCGCACGCCAGAAGACGTGGCAGGCACCTTCGTCGAGCTGGGTAGCGTGCCGTGCCTGCTGGAAGGCTTCGTGCCGTTCACTGGCGAAGTGTCGCTGGTGGCCGTGCGTGCCCGTGATGGCGAAACCCGCTTCTACCCGCTGGTGCACAACACCCACGAAAGCGGCATCCTGCGCCTGTCGGTGGCCAGCCAGGCGCACCCGCTGCAGGCATTGGCCGAAGACTACGTTGGTCGTGTGCTGCAGAAGCTGGACTACGTTGGCGTCATGGCCTTCGAGTTCTTCGAAGTTGACGGTGGCCTGAAGGCCAACGAAATCGCCCCGCGCGTGCACAACTCCGGGCACTGGACCATCGAAGGCGCCGAGTGCAGCCAGTTCGAGAACCACCTGCGAGCCGTCGCTGGCCTGCCGCTGGGCTCGACGGCCAAGGTGGGCGAGAGCGCAATGCTCAACTTCATCGGTGAAGTGCCGGCCGTGGACAAGGTCGTCGCCATCGGCGACTGCCACCTGCACCACTACGGCAAGGCCTTCAAGGTCGGCCGCAAGGTTGGCCACGCCACGTTGCGCTGCCATGACATGGCCACCCTTGAGCGCAAGATTGCCGAAGTAGAGGCTCTGATCAGCAACTGATCGGGCTACAAATCGAACTTCTGCAAGCGGCTTGCCCTCTGAACATGGCAACAAGCCAAAGCCCGTCTAGGCTTTGGCTTGCTCCATATTCACTGCAGAGGGATTGCCATGGGCATCATTGGAACCATTTTTATCGGCCTCATCGTCGGCCTGCTGGCCCGCTTCATCAAGCCGGGCGACGACAGCATGGGCTGGATCATGACCATCCTGCTGGGTATTGCCGGCTCCTTGCTGGCGACCTATGGCGGCCAGGCACTGGGCATCTACCAGGCCGGTCAGGCGGCGGGCTTCTTTGGCGCGCTGGTCGGTGCCGTGGTCCTTCTGGTGATCTACGGATTCATCAAGAAACGCTGAATACTGGTTAGAATGCCCGGCAATTCATTCGAGTTGCCGAGCATTGCCATGCGAGCCTTTTTTCTCGTCCCCCTGTTGTTGGCCAGTACCCTGGCCCATGCCGAACTGCCTGAAACCGACTGGCTGGAGCTTATGCCCAAGTCGGACCAGAAAGCGCTCGAGCAAATGCCCGAAATCGATCACAACTCGCCGGAAGCCATGGGCACCTTTACCGACAAGGGTGGGCTCAAGCAGAGCAAGGGCCTGCCAGCGGTGATGTATTCGACCAAGACCGTGGCTGCCATGAACGGCAAGGACATTCGCCTGGGTGGCTACCCGGTGCCGCTGGAAAGCGATGCCAAGGGCAACAGCACGCTGTTCTTCCTGGTGCCGTACCCGGGCGCGTGCATCCATGTGCCGCCACCGCCGCCGAACCAGCTGGTGCTGGTGCGCTACCCGAAAGGGTTGAAGATCGATGACATCTACACACCGCTGTGGGTCAGCGGCAAGCTGAAGGTGGAAAAGGTCAGCAATGACCTGGCCGATGCGGCCTATGCGCTGGATGCGGGGAAGGTGAGGGTGGTGGAAGACGCAGACCTCTGATACCTGGCCCGGCCTCTTCGCGGGCAAGCCCGCGAAGAGGCCGGCAAAAACATTGCAGGCCTCAGATCATTTCACAACCGATCTGTACACCCAGCGAATGACTCGCCCCAGGCTTCAATTCCACCAGATCATTCCACACATTCGCTGTCTCGATGCACAGCATCCGCTGCCAGCCATCATCAGCCATGTCCGCCAGCTCCTTGGCCCGCTCGGTCCAGGGGTTCCAGATCACCGCCGAGCGCGAGCCACTGCTGGTCAAGGTAATCCGCCGGTTCCAGTGCGGGTCGACAATGCTCAGGGTCTGTGGGGTAGCGAGGTAGATCCGGTCAGTTTCCCCGGCAAACGCCAGTGCGCCCTGCTGCTCCCGCTGTTCCCAGTCGGCAAGGGTTTCGATATAGCCCAGGCCCTCGACGCCTTCGACCCGCGCCTGGCGCACATCGCTGACCGCGAAGTAGCTGTGCAAGGCCTGGCTGATGGTAACGGGGGTATTGCCCATATTGCGGCTGGTCAGGTTCAGCTTTAGCGCCTCATCCAGCTCCACCACCAGCTTCAGCTCGACTTCATGAGGCCAGCCGGGTAGATCGCCCTGCGCTTCAGGCAATTGGAATTCAATGCGCAGGCCGTTGCCCGCTTCCTCGATACCCAGCAGCTGCCAGTCACGCGAGCGCGCAAGCCCGTGAGCAGGCGCCTGCTCGCCGTGGTACATGGCCTGAACGGCCTGGGGGTTGCGCTGCAGGTTGCCGAACCACGGCCAGCACACCGGCACACCGGCGCGTACCGACTTGCCGTGGCGGAAGATGGCCTGGTCGCTCAGCCACAGCAGCGGCGGCTCGCCGACCCGCTGGTAGCTGAGGATCTGTGCGCCCTGCTGGGCGATCAGGAGTTCGGCGCGATCGCTGCTGATACGCCAGCAATTGAGTTCGCCATGTTGCTCGGTTACGACCTGAAAGGTAGCCATTGCGTTCATCTCATTGATAGCCAGTGGGCCTTGGACCCGGGCACATGCAATGAGTTTA
Organism: Pseudomonas sp. GW460-LB5; assembly: GCF_059423245.1. NCBI lineage: Bacteria > Pseudomonadati > Pseudomonadota > Gammaproteobacteria > Pseudomonadales > Pseudomonadaceae > Pseudomonas > Pseudomonas sp. GW460-LB5. Next base: position 65,602 of record NZ_JBWKXT010000012.1, on the reverse strand, counting down.
CCGCCCGCGTGGCTCAGCGACGAGGCACGGAACGGGTGCGGCCACTGCCGTCGATGGCGACGAAGACGAATGCCGCTTCGGTAACCTTGCGCCATTCACTGGACAGCGGGTCGTCGCTCCACACTTCGACCATCATCTGAATCGAGCTGCGGCCGATTTCCAGGGTCTGGGTATAGAACGACAGCTGTGCGCCCACTGCAACGGGTACCAGGAAGGCCATGCGTTCAATGGCCACGGTCGCCACGCGGCCACCGGCGACGCGGCTGGCCATGGCGGTGCCGGCCAAGTCCATCTGGGCAACCAGCCAGCCGCCGAAGATGTCGCCAAACCCGTTGGTTTCGCGCGGGAGTGCGGTGATTTGCAAGGCCAGGTCGCCTTGCGGGATTGGATCTTCTTGTTCGAGCTCAATCATGCGATGGGGCCTCTGACCCGTGACGCTTTTCGTTGGTGTGGCGCGAAGGCCGGGTAAACGATTCAGCTTGAAACATACTACGCCGATTTCGTTTCACTGGACGGCCGTAGGGAAACTCTGCGAAACCGTCTGACATAAAGACCGGCGTTTTCGCACAACATCCCACGCGGGCAACAACCTTTTCCTACGAATCAGCAGTATATAGGGCATAACTGCCAGCGACGACCGCGCATTCATGAATATCTGTATGGATTTTGTATCGCTTTCGGCGCGGCTCGGCAATTTGCTATCTTCGCCTGTCTCCCAATCCAGAAGCCGCGTGCCAAGCGGCCTGCATGCCCTACAAGAGAACAACGATCGATGACTTCCGTGCCGAGCAGTATCGAGCAGCCTCCGCGGCCGCTGACCCGCAGTGACTACAAAACACTCTCGCTGTCCGCCCTGGGTGGCGCACTGGAGTTCTACGACTTCATCATCTTCGTGTTCTTCGCCACGGTGGTTGGCAAGCTGTTCTTCCCGGCCGACATGCCCGAGTGGCTGCGCCTGATGCAAACGTTCGGCATCTTCGCCGCTGGCTACCTGGCGCGGCCGCTGGGGGGCATCATCATGGCCCACTTTGGTGACCTGCTTGGACGCAAGAAGATGTTTACCCTGAGCATCTTCATGATGGCCCTGCCGACCCTGATCATGGGCCTGCTGCCAACATACGCACAAATCGGCATGTGGGCGCCGATCCTGCTGCTGCTGATGCGGGTGATCCAGGGCGCGGCGATTGGTGGCGAGGTGCCGGGCGCCTGGGTGTTCGTCTCTGAGCACGTACCGGCGCGCAACACCGGCTACGCATGCGGTACCCTGACCGCAGGCCTGACGGCGGGCATTCTGCTGGGCTCGCTGGTGGCGACCTTGATCAACAGCGTGTACAGCGCCGACGAAGTGGCCGATTACGCCTGGCGTATCCCGTTCCTGCTCGGCGGTGTGTTCGGCCTGTTCTCGGTGTACCTGCGCCGCTGGCTGCACGAAACCCCGGTGTTTGCCGAAATGCAGCAACGCAAGGCGCTGGCCGAGGAGCTGCCGCTGCGCGCCGTGCTGCGCGACCACCGCGGCCCGATCATCCTGTCGATGCTGCTGACCTGGATGCTGTCGGCCGGTATCGTGGTGGTTATCCTGATGACCCCTGCGCTGCTGCAGAGCTTCTACCACATCAGCCCGATCGACTCGCTCAAGGCCAACAGCATGGCCATCGTGCTGCTCAGCTTTGGCTGCATCGGCGCCGGCAGCCTGGCCGACCGCTTTGGGGCGGGCCGGGTGTTCGTGATCGGCAGCCTGCTGCTGCTGGCCAGTTCCTGGACCTTCTACCATAGCCTGCCAACCCGGCCCGAGCTGCTGTTCCCGCTGTATGCGCTGACCGGCCTGTGCGTGGGTGTGATCGGCGCGGTGCCTTATGTGATGGTCAAGGCATTCCCGGCGGCGGTGCGCTTCAGTGGGCTGTCGTTCTCGTACAACGTGGCCTACGCGATTTTCGGTGGCTTGACGCCAATGGTGGTGACCGCGCTGCTGAAAGTAAGCCCGATGGCGCCTGCCTATTATGTAGCAGGCCTGTGCGCCGTGGGTCTGGCCGTAGGCCTGTACCTGCTCGCCAACAAGCGCTGATCTGTTTCGGGGCTGCTGGCCTCTTCGCGGGCACGCCCGCTCCCACAGGGCTCAGCACAACCCCTGTGGGAGCGGGCGTGCCCGCGAAGAGGCCAGACCTGCTATCAGTGATGGCCTTTCATCCAATTGTCACAATGAAGTCATATCGTGTTCATGCGGCCTGCCGATACTTGGGCCCGTTCCATCCAACACCCCAATATTCCTGCTAGGAGCAAGGCATGAAACTGAAGCGTTTGATGGCGGCCCTTACCTTTGCCGCCGCTGGCGTTGCAACCGCCAACGCGGTAGCCGCTGTCGATCCTGCAATCCCGACCTACACCAAAACCACCGGTGTTTCGGGCAACCTCTCCAGCGTCGGTTCCGATACCCTCGCGAACCTTATGACCCTGTGGGCCGAGGCCTACAAGAAGGAATATCCGAACGTAAACATCCAGATCCAGGCTGCCGGCTCTTCCACCGCGCCACCCGCGTTGACCGAAGGCACCGCCAACCTCGGCCCGATGAGCCGCAAGATGAAGGACGTCGAGCTGCAGGCCTTCGAGCAGAAGTACGGCTACAAGCCTACCGCCATCCCGGTTGCCGTCGACGCCCTGGCCGTGTTCGTGCACAAGGACAACCCGATCAAAGGCCTGACCATGGCCCAGGTCGACGCCATCTTCTCCTCCACCCGCCTGTGCGGTGGCAAGGCTGATATCAAGACCTGGGGCGACGTTGGTGTGACCGGTGACCTGGCCAACAAGCCAATCCAGCTGTTCGGCCGCAACTCGGTATCGGGCACCTACGGTTACTTCAAGGAAGAAGCCCTGTGCAAAGGCGACTTCAAGCCTAACGTGAACGAACAGCCTGGCTCGGCGTCGGTCGTGCAGTCGATCAGCTCCTCGCTGAACGGCATCGGCTACTCGGGTATCGGCTACAAGACCGCCAGCGTCAAGACCGTAGCCCTGGCCAAGAAAGAAGGCGGCGAGTTCGTTGAAGACAACGAAGCCAATGCCCTGAACGGCACCTACCCGCTGTCGCGCTTCCTGTACGTGTACGTCAACAAGGCCCCGAACAAGCCTTTGGCGCCGCTGGAAGCCGAGTTCGTCAAGCTGGTACTGTCGCAAGCTGGCCAGCAGGTCGTGGTGAAAGATGGCTACATCCCGCTGCCGGCCAAAGTCGTCGACAAGACCCTGGCTGACCTGGGCCTGTCCCACGCCGGTAACGTCGCAAAGAAGTAAGTAACTGAAGAGGGGGCCGGTGCTGATGCCCGGCCTCTTCCACGAATTTCCAGTCCGAAGCCAGGTTCACTGTGCGGCGGGCTTTCGCGCGTCACCACTTTGTAATGTTTTTGTCACACGGGACCGCTAGGGTGTGCGCATGAATGATCTGGCCAATTCCAACATGACCCAAAACTCCCAGCCCGTGCGCATTGATTTCAATACGCCCGAGCTGCAACGCAAGCGCCGCATGCGTGCGCTCAAGGACCGCCTGACCCGCTGGTACGTCCTGGTGGGCGGGCTTGCCGTGTTGGCGGCAATCACCCTGATCTTCTTCTACCTGGCCTATGTGGTGTTGCCACTGTTCCAGGGCGCCGAGCTCACCAGCAAAAAAGCCCTGGAGCCTACCTGGCTGCAACAGGATGCCGGTAAGCCGCTGCTGATCGCGCTTGAAGAACAGAACCTGGTGGGGATGCGAGTTTCGGACAAGGGCCAGGCACTGTTCTTCGATACCAAGACCGGTAACGAGCTCAAGCGGGTCGATCTGCCAGTGCCGGCAGACACCCAGGTCACCTCGATCAGTACCGACCAGCCGGGCAGCCCGTTGGTGGTGCTGGGTTTGTCCAATGGTCAGGCGCTGGTGTTCCACCACACCTACAAGATCACCTACCCGGACAACAAGAAAACCATCACCCCCGGCATCGACTACCCGTACGGTGAGCAGCCGTTCGTGCTCGACGAACAGGGCCGTGCGCTGGAACACGTCAACGTCAACGTCAATGGCGACACCCTGGTACTGGCCGGGTCTACCGGCGCGCACCTGCAGGTGGTGCAGCTGACGCGCACCGAAAACATGATGACCGAAGAGGTCACCACCGAGCAGAACCGTATCGTGCTGCCGCAGATGACCGAAGCGGTGAAGAACATCTTCATCGACCCGCGTCAGCAGTGGCTCTACGTGATCAACGGCCGCGCCACCGCCGACGTGTTCAGCCTGCGTGACAAGAGCCTCAACGGCCGCTACAAACTGGCCGAAAGCGCTGACACTGAAATTACCGCCAGCGCCCAGTTGGTCGGCGGCATTTCGCTGATCATTGGTGATTCCAAAGGTGGCCTGGCCCAATGGTTCATGGCCCGTGACCCGGACGGCGAATCGCGCTTCAAGCAGATCCGTACCTTCCAGATGGGCAAGGCCCCGGTGGTGCAGATCGACGCCGAAGAGCGCCGCAAAGGCTTCATCGCCCTGGACGCCGACGGCAAGCTGGGCGTGTTCCACAGCACGGCGCACCGCACCCTGCTGGTGGAGCCTGCTGCCGAAGGCCCGGGCACCTTGGCCCTGTCGCCGCGCGCCAACCGTATCATCATCGAAGAGGGCGGCAAGCTGCTGCCGCTGAGCCTGCGCAACCCGCACCCTGAAGTTTCCTTCAGCGCACTGTGGGGCAAGGTGTGGTACGAGAACTACGACGAGCCGAAATACGTCTGGCAATCGACTGCTTCCAATACCGACTTCGAGCCCAAGCTGAGCCTCTCGCCGCTGACCTTCGGTACGCTGAAGGCCGCGTTCTACGCGATGATCCTGGCCGCCCCGCTGGCCATTGCCGCCGCCATCTACACCGCCTACTTCATGGCCCCGGGCATGCGCCGCAAGGTCAAACCGGTGATCGAGCTGATGGAAGCCATGCCGACGGTAATCCTCGGCTTCTTCGCCGGCCTGTTCCTGGCGCCGTACCTCGAAGGCCACCTGCCTGGCGTGTTCAGCCTGTTCCTGCTGATGCCGTTCGGCATCCTGCTGGCCGGCTTCACCTGGAGCCGCCTGCCAGAGTCGATCCGCCTGCGTGTGCCGGATGGTTGGGAAGCTGCGATCCTGATACCGGTCATCCTGTTCACCGGCTGGTTCGCCCTGACCATGAGCCCGCACCTGGAAAACTGGTTCTTCGGCGGTGACATGCGCCTGTGGATCACCAACGACCTGGGCATCACCTACGACCAGCGCAACGCCCTGGTAGTGGGTATCGCCATGGGCTTTGCGGTCATCCCGAACATCTACTCCATTGCCGAGGATGCCGTATTCAGCGTGCCGCGCAGCCTGACCCTGGGCTCTTTGGCCCTGGGTGCGACGCCTTGGCAGACCCTGACCCGCGTGGTCATCCTCACCGCCAGCCCGGGTATCTTCTCGGCGCTGATGATCGGCATGGGCCGTGCGGTGGGTGAGACCATGATCGTGCTGATGGCCACCGGCAACACCCCGGTGATGGAGATGAACCTGTTCGAGGGCATGCGCACCCTGGCCGCCAACGTGGCCGTGGAAATGCCGGAATCGGAAGTCGGTGGCAGCCACTATCGCGTGCTGTTCCTGGCCGCCCTGGTGCTGCTGATGTTCACGTTCGTCATGAACACCTTGGCCGAGCTGATTCGCCAGCGTCTGCGCAAGAAATACTCGTCGCTTTGATAGAAAGGTAGCGATCCGTGAAAAAGGATTCCCTCAAAGGCTGGTTCAAGAGCGGCGCCCCTGGCGTCTGGATGAGCGGCGGCGCCGTGGCCATGGCGGTGATCATGACCGTCGGCCTGCTGGCGGTGATTGCCGTGCGCGGCTTGGGCCACTTCTGGCCGGCCGATCTTGTCCAGGCCACCTACAAGGTGCCGGGCCAGGCTGACCATGTCGTCATCGGCGAAGTGGTGCAAAAGGAAGAGGTACCCCGTGCCCGCCTGAAGGGGGCCGGCCTGCCGGTACCGGACCAGGGCCCGGAGTTCATGACCCGCGAGCTGATAAAGGTGGGTAACCGCGACCTCAACGGCAGCGACTTCACCTGGGTGGTCGGCGACTGGCTGGTCGATGAACAGCGCCCGGCCGACCTGATCGCCCTGGAGCGCCGCGAGTGGGGCAACTTCTATGGCTACCTGGTCAGCGTCAAGGAAGAGGGCCGCGTAGTTGCCGAAGGCCCTGCTGCGTGGAACGAACTGCAGGCCCGCCTAAAGCGCGCCAACCAGCTCAACGGTGAGCTGCAGCAGTTGGAGAAGAAGGACATCGGTGCCATCAACCATGGCCTTGAGCGCCTGCGCCTGCAGGCCCGCAAGCTGGAACTGGACGGCAAGCTGGACGCCGCCGCCCAGGCCGACATGGACGCCGACCGCGCCGAGCTGAACAGCCGCTACAAAGCCATCGAAGACCGCTTGAGCGGCCTGCACCAGGCGTTCGCCCGCGACAGCCTGGTGGCCCGCGACGCCAACGGCCGTGAAGTGGAGATCAACCTGAGCAAGGTGGTGCACGCCATCCAGCCGAACGGCATGTCCGGTTTCAACAAGCTGGGTACTTACTTTGCCAAAGTCTGGGAGTTCCTCAGCGATGACCCGCGTGAGGCCAACACCGAAGGCGGTATCTTCCCGGCCATTTTCGGTACCGTGATGATGACCCTGATCATGGCCGTAATCGTCACCCCGTTCGGCGTGCTGGCTGCTGTGTACCTGCGCGAATACGCACGGCAAGGCCCGGTGACCCGCCTGATCCGTATTGCAGTGAACAACCTGGCTGGCGTGCCGGCGATCGTCTACGGTGTGTTCGGCCTGGGCTTCTTCGTCTACGTGCTGGGTGGCTCGATAGACCGCTTGTTCTTCCCCGAAGCACTGCCGGCGCCGACCTTGGGTACCCCCGGCCTGCTGTGGGCATCGTTGACCCTGGCACTGCTGGCTGTTCCGGTGGTGATCGTGGCCACCGAAGAAGGTTTGGCACGTATTCCGCGTACCGTGCGCGAGGGCTCGCTGGCCTTGGGCGCGACCAAGGCCGAGACGCTGTGGAAGATCGTCTTGCCCATGGCAAGCCCGGCCATGATGACCGGCATGATCCTCGCCGTGGCCCGCGCTGCCGGTGAAGTGGCGCCGCTGATGCTGGTGGGTGTGGTGAAGCTGGCGCCGTCGCTGCCAGTGGACGGGAACTACCCCTACCTGCACCTGGACCAGAAGATCATGCACTTGGGCTTCCACATCTATGACGTCGGCTTCCAGAGCCCGAACGTCGAGGCCGCGCGGCCGCTGGTGTACGCCACGGCACTGTTGCTGGTGCTGGTGATCGCTTCCCTCAACCTGTCGGCCGTGTGGATCCGCAACCACCTGCGCGAGAAGTACAAGGCGCTGGACAGCTGAGCCTGATTGCAAGCGTGCCCCCGGTGAGCCGGGCGGCCCTTTGAAACGAATTGACAGCGTATGGAGTTGACCATGCAGCAAGATTCTCATACCCACGGCATCGACATGTCTGCCCTGGGCCGCAACAAGCAGAGCCTGCACCTGGCCGAAGAAACCGTGGCCATCGAAGTGCCGGGCCTGAGCCTGTTCTACGGCGACAAGCAGGCGCTGTTCGACGTCAGCATGAACATTCCCAAGCAGCGCGTAACCGCCTTCATCGGCCCCTCCGGCTGCGGCAAGTCGACCCTGCTGCGCACCTTCAACCGGATGAACGACCTGGTTGATGGCTGCCGTGTGGAAGGCGCCATCAACCTGTACGGCAACAACATCTACCGCAAGGGCGAAGACGTGGCCGAGCTGCGCCGCCGTGTGGGCATGGTGTTCCAGAAGCCCAACCCGTTCCCCAAGACCATCTACGAGAACGTGGTCTACGGCCTGCGTATCCAGGGCATCAACAAAAAGCGTGTGCTTGACGAAGCCGTGGAGTGGGCGCTCAAGGGAGCGGCCCTGTGGGACGAGGTCAAGGACCGCCTGCACGAGTCGGCGCTAGGCCTTTCCGGTGGCCAGCAGCAGCGTCTGGTCATCGCCCGCACCATTGCCGTAGAGCCGGAAGTGCTGTTGCTCGACGAACCGTGCTCGGCACTGGACCCGATCTCGACCCTGAAGGTCGAAGAACTGATCTACGAATTGAAAGCCAAGTACACCATCGTCATCGTGACCCACAACATGCAGCAGGCGGCCCGGGTTTCGGACTACACCGCATTCATGTACATGGGCAAACTGGTCGAATTCGGTGACACCGATACCCTGTTCACCAACCCGGCGAAGAAGCAGACCGAAGACTACATCACCGGTCGCTACGGCTAGCAGCCACGCGGCCCGCTCCCACAGGGAATGACACGAACTACTTGAAGCTTGAAGCCTCTTCGCGGAGCGAACGATGATCAACAAAGAAAGCCTTACTCACCATATTTCCCAGCAGTTCAACGCCGAGCTCGAAGAGGTGCGCAGCCACCTGCTGGCCATGGGTGGTCTGGTGGAAAAACAAGTCAATGACGCGGTTACAGCGCTGATCGAGGCCGACTCGGGTCTGGCCCAGCAAGTGCGCGAAGTCGACGAACAGATCAACCAGATGGAGCGCAACATCGACGAGGAATGCGTGCGCATCCTCGCCCGTCGCCAGCCGGCGGCCTCCGACCTGCGCCTGATCATCAGCATCTCCAAGTCGGTGATCGACCTTGAGCGCATTGGTGACGAGGCCACCAAAATTGCTCGCCGCGCCATCCAGCTGTGCGAAGAAGGCGAGTCGCCGCGCGGCTACGTCGAGGTGCGCCACATTGGCGACCAGGTGCGCAACATGGTCCGCGATGCGCTTGATGCTTTTGCCCGCTTCGATGCCGACCTGGCATTGTCGGTAGCCCAGTACGACAAGACCATCGACCGCGAGTACAAGACTGCCCTGCGCGAGCTGGTGACCTACATGATGGAAGACCCGCGCTCTATCTCGCGGGTACTGAGCGTGATCTGGGCGCTGCGCTCGCTGGAGCGTATCGGTGACCATGCCCGCAACATCTCCGAGTTGGTGATTTACCTGGTGCGCGGCACCGACGTGCGCCACATGGGCCTCAAGCGGATGACGGCAGAAGTGCAGGGTACCGCTGTCGCTGACGGCGAAAAGGCTAATGTTCCGGGCGAATCTGACGATAAGTAAGGTTGCTCCCGAGCTTCGACGCCCGGCCTTGGCCGGGCGTTTTCGTTTGCGGTCGAGGAGCCGGCAGGCACCCGCGAACGATGTGAAGAAGTCCCGGCGTGACCAAGTTGTAGCAAATGGCCATTATTTGGCAGTAGGCTAGTCGGGATTCAGAAGGAGTATTGATGAGTAAAGTGAATGTGCTGGTCGTGGATGACGCCCCGTTTATCCGTGACCTGGTCCGCAAGTGCCTGCGCAATGCCTTCCCGGGCATGGCCATCGACGACGCCATCAATGGTCGCAAGGCCGTGGCCATGCTGGGCAAGGAAGCCTTCGACCTGGTCCTGTGTGACTGGGAAATGCCGGAAATGTCCGGCCTGGAATTGCTCACCTGGTGCCGTCAGCAGCCAGCGCTGAAGAACCTGCAGTTCATCATGGTGACCAGCCGTGGCGACAAGGAAAACGTCATTCAGGCGATCCAGGCGGGCGTTTCCGACTTTGTTGGCAAGCCGTTCACCAATGAACAACTGCTGACCAAGGTGAAAAAAGCGCTGACCAAGATCGGTAAGCTCGACAGCCTGATGGCCATCGGCCAGGCGCGGGCCAACCCGGCATTCGCCAACGATTCTTTGAGTGCCCTGACAGGTGGCAAGCCAGAGGCAGCCAAGGTGACGGCCCCCCCATCGGCGCCAGTGGCTGCCAAGCCATTGGTCACTGCACCTACGCCTCCAGCCCCCGCGCCGACGGGGCGGGGCCAAGGCCAGTTGCGCCTGGCCAGCGGCATGCAACCGTGCGTGATCAAGGCGCTGAGCCTGAAAGAGGCGCTGTTGGTGGTACGCCGCAACGAAGCGCTGCCGCAGGTGCTGGAGGGCGCCGTGCTGGACCTGGAGCAGGGCGAGAACGCCGAAGTCGCCCGCCTGAACGGCTACCTGCACGCCGTTGCCGCATTGGAGCCCAAGCCCGACAGCGACTGGCTGCAGTTGACCTTCAAGTTTGTTGACCAGGACGCCCAGAAGCTTGATTACCTGTCGCGCCTGATTGCCCGCGGCACCGCGCAGAAACACTTCACACCCGGCGCCTGAGCCCGGCAATTCATGCGGCGAAGCTGAAATCCTGGGGCTGCTGCCGCAGCCCTATCGCGACACAAGGCCGCTCCAAAAGCCCGCGCAGCCCTGAGCCATCCGACCAACTGCAATACCTGCCTCAAAACGCGCTGCTAGGCTTCGACAGATCATAACTGTCAAAAAGCCACTATCATGCCCGCCCGCCTGCTGCTGTTCTGTGCATTGCTCATGGCCTCGGCGTCGAGCCTGGGTGTGACGCTCTATAAAATCACCGACGATTTCGGTGTCGTGTCCTATACCGACCGGCCAGGCCCTGGCGCCAAACCCTTGGTGCTGCGCGAGCCCATGGTCGAAACGCTCGAAGGCCAAGTGCTGCTGAACGCGAAAACCTTCGACGGCGGCGTGAGCTTTTCGGCACGCAACGAGCTGCATGTGCCGGTAGAGGTCGAATTACGCCTGGACAACCTGGTGAACGCCCAAGGCGGCGATGCCCCGCGTATCGTGCGCCGGCTGCTGCCGCCGCGCACCACGCAAATGCTCAGCGTGCTCAGGGGGCGCCCCGGGCTGCTGCTGAACTACCGCTCGACCCTGCTCCAGGCCATGGGGGACCCTGGCAAGCGGCCTCAGGGCTTCCGGTATGCGTTCCCCTGGGTCGGCGGGCCGTTCCGCGTCACCCAAGGCCCCAACGGCCGTGTCAGCCATTTTGGGCCCAAAGGGCGCTACGCCATGGATTTCGCCATGCCTGAAGGCACTACCATCATCGCGGCGCGGGAAGGCGTGGTGGTGAAGACGCAGAACAGCCAGAGCGGGCGCGAGCCCAACCCCTCGGGCAACTTTGTCAGGATCCTGCACCCGGACGGCACCATGGGCGTTTATCTGCACCTGATGCGTGGTTCGGTGGTGGTGGCGGAGGGGCAGCGGGTACGCCAGGGGCAGATGCTGGCCAAGTCGGGCAATACTGGCAACAGCACAGGCCCGCACCTGCATTTTGTGGTGCAGCGCAATGTGGGGTTGGCGCTGGAGTCGATACCTTACCGGTTCGACCGGCCGATCAGCGGGTTGCCCGACTTTACTGCGGGTAACCCTTGAGATTTTTGGGGCCGCTTTGCGGCCCTTTCGCGGCACAAGGCCGCTCCTACAGGATTACGCGAACCCCTGTAGGAGCGGCCTTGTGCCGCGATGGGCTGCGCAGCAGCCCCGTACTCCTCAATCGAGCTTGAGCACCTTGGCCAGCACGATCTTGGGCCCTTTCATCTTCTTGATGATGATGCGCAGCCCTTCGACCTCCAGCACTTCCTCTTCTTCCGGTACGCGCTTGAGCGTCTCGTAGATCAGCCCCGCCAAGGTTTCCGCCTCGATGTGATCGAGGTCGATGCCCAGCAGGCGCTCCACCTTGAACAGCGGGGTGTCACCGCGTACCAGCAGCTTGCCTGGCTGGTACGCAAGGATGCCGCGCTCGGTCTTGCGGTGTTCGTCCTGGATATCGCCCACCAGCACTTCCAGCACGTCTTCCATGGTCAGGTAGCCGATTACCTTGCCGTCGGCTTCCTCCACCAGCACGAAGTGCGCGCCGCCCTTGCGGAACTGCTCCAGCAGTTGCGACAGCGGCATGTGCCGCGATACGCGCTCCAGCGGCCGGGCAAGGTCGTCCAGGTCGATGGTCTCGGGCAAGTGCTCCAGTTCGGCAAGCTCCAGCAGCAGGTCCTTGATGTGCAGCAGCCCGGTGAACTCTTCACGCTCGGCGTCATACACCGGGTAGCGGCTGAATTTGTGGCGACGTATCAAAGCCAGGATCTGCTTCAGCGGTGCATTGGCATCGATGCTGACCATGTCTTCACGCGAGTTGGCCCAGTCGACCACTTCCAGCTCGCCCATTTCCACGGCCGAGGCGAGCACACGCATGCCTTGGTCGCTCGGGTCCTGGCCACGGCTGGAGTGCAGGATCAGCTTCAGCTCTTCACGGCTGTAGTGGTGTTCGTGGTGCGGGCCCGGTTCGCCCTGGCCGGCAATGCGCAGGATGGTGTTGGCGCTGGCATTGAGCAGGTAGATGGCCGGGTACATCGCCCAGTAGAACAGGTACAGCGGCACGGCCGTCCACAGCGACAGCAGCTCGGGCTTGCGGATGGCCCAGGATTTGGGCGCCAGCTCACCGACCACAATGTGCAGGTAGGAAATGACAAAGAATGCGACGAAGAACGACACGCCCTTGATCAGTTCGGGCGAGTCGACACCGAAGTACGCGAGCAGCGGCTCGAGCAAGTGGGCAAAGGCCGGTTCGCCGACCCAGCCCAGGCCCAGGGAGGCGAGGGTGATGCCCAGCTGGCACGCTGACAGGTAGGCGTCGAGCTGGTTGTGGACCTTGCGCAGGATATTGCCGCGCCAGCCATGCTGTTCGGCGATGGACTCCACGCGCGTGGCGCGCAGCTTGACCATGGCGAACTCGGCGGCAACGAAGAAGCCGTTGAGCAGCACCAGCAGCAAGGCAAAGATGATCATGCCGAAATCGGCGAATAACGAGGTGAGGCTGATACCAGGGGAAGGGTCCATGATGGAGTTTTTACGGGGTCCGTCTTGAGATTGGGAGAAAAAAAGTGCCAGCTCTTGCTGGCACAGGGGATCCAATGTAGCGGCTGGGGCCGTAAAAGCAAAGGGTGGCTGGCTTATTGCGGTCCGTGTGGAAGCGGGCCTGCCCGCGAAGGGCTGCGCAGCCGCGCCGATCTCAAGCCTTTTCGTTGACCAGTTGTGCCGGCGCAAAGTGACAGGTAAAGGTGCTGCCGTGGCCCGGCACGCTGCTGATGTCCAGTTTGCCGCGGTGGCGCATCAGCACATGCTTGACGATCGCCAGCCCCAGCCCTGTGCCACCGGTATTCGATGCACGGCTGGAGTCCACCCGGTAGAAGCGTTCGGTCAGGCGGGGCAAATGCTTGGCGTCGATGCCCACCCCCGAGTCCTGCACCGACAAGTGGGCACCCTGGGCATCGGCCCACCAGCGGATGCGGATGTTGCCCTCGTCCTGGGTGTACTTGACCGCGTTGAACACCAGGTTGGAAAAGGCACTGCGCAGCTCTGACTCGCTGCCCTTCAGCTTCACACCGGGCGCGGCTTCGAGGGTGATGCGCTGGTTACGTGGCCCAGACAGGGCCTGAGCGTCGTTCTTGATCGCGGCGAGCAGGGCTTCGACCGCCACCGGCTGGTTGTCCGACGGGTAATCGGTGGCTTCCAGCTTGGCCAGCAGCAACAGGTCGTTGAGCAGCGTCTGCATGCGCGAGCCTTGCTGGCTCATCTGCTGCAGGGCGCGGCCCCAGCGCGGGTTCACATCCTCTACGTTGTCCAGCAGGGTTTCCAGATACCCCGTGATCACCGTCAGTGGCGTGCGCAATTCGTGCGACACGTTGGCGACGAAGTCCTTGCGCATCTGTTCCAGCTGGTGAATGCGCGTGACATCGCGCACCAGCATCAGGTGTTCGTTGTTGCCGTAGCGGGTGATGTGCAACTGCAGGCGCATCCGGTCGTTGATGGGCGAGGGTATTTCCAGCGGTTCGAGGTAGTTCTCCGTCTCGAAGTACTCCTTGAAGCGCGGATGGCGCACCAGGTTGGTTACCTGCTGGCCACCGTCCTGCGGGGTCTTGAACCCCAGCAGGGTTTCGGCGGCACGGTTCCACCACTCCAGGTTGCCGTCGCTGTCGAGCATGATCACCGCGTCGCGCAGCGCGGCGGTGGACTCCTGCACCCGGTCGATCACTGCCTGCAGGCGGCCACGCACGCGCTGGTCGCGGCGCTGCAGGTGGTAGATGCTGTCGAACACCTCGCCCCATAGGCCGTAACCATCGGGCGGTGCTTCATCGGGTTGGTGGTTGCGCAGCCAGTCGTGCAGGCGCAGCAGCTGCTTGAGGGTCCAGCCCAGGTAAAGCGCCAGGCCAATGGCCAGGCTCCAGCCATAGTAGCCGCTGACCAGCCCGCCAATCAGGCAGACGGTAATCAGCAACAACAGATGGCGAATCAGGGTCGCGTGCCAGTTCTGGTTCAATTGACGGTCCTTGTACAACGACGTGCAGCTTGGCGCTTTTGAACTCGATCAGCTCTTGGTCGAGAAGCGGTAGCCAGTGCCCCGCACGGTTTGTACCAGATTTTCGTAGGCCTCACCCAGCGCCTTGCGCAGACGACGGATGTGTACGTCGACGGTGCGTTCTTCGACATAGACGTTGCCGCCCCACACCTGGTCCAGCAGCTGGCCACGGGTGTAGGCGCGCTCCTGGTGGGTCATGAAGAACTGCAGCAGGCGGTATTCGGTGGGGCCCATCTCGGCGGGCTTGCCGTCGATGGTGACGCGGTGGCTGATCGGGTCGAGCAGCAGGCCGCCGACTTCGATCGGTGCTTCGCTGTCGCTCGGGCCGGTGCGACGCAGCACGGCTTTCAGGCGCGCTACCAGTTCGCGCGGCGAGAACGGCTTGGTGATGTAGTCGTCAGCGCCCACTTCAAGGCCCTGGATCTTGTTGTCCTCTTCACCCTTGGCGGTAAGCATGATGATCGGGATGTCGCCGGTCAGCTCATCGCGCTTGAGGCGGCGGGCCAGCTCGATGCCAGAGGTGCCGGGCAACATCCAGTCGAGCAGGATCAGGTCCGGTTTGCGGTCGACGATGATCGCGTGGGCCTGTTGGGAGTTTTCCGCTTCCAGGCAGTCATAGCCGGCCATTTCCAGGGCAACGGCGATCATCTCGCGAATGGGTGCTTCGTCGTCGACGATCAGAATGTTCCTGCCAACCATGCTCAAAACCTCTCCTGGATTCGGTGTCTTGGCCCGCATTAGATAACGGAATTATTGCAGCTGTGTGACAGGGTGTTGGCCGTTATGGCGACATTGCGTGACTGAACTAGGCTTGAAAGGGCCGCTGCGGCGGCAACCCGAACCTAATTCCCCCAGAAACAATGGTGAATCCAATGACACGACAAACGCTGAGCTGGATGGCCCTTTTCACTGCGCTGGCGCTCCCGGGGGTGGCGTCGGCCCACCATGCCATGGAGAAGGACGGCATGTGGGTCGATCATGCCGGCATGACGCTGTACACCTTTGACAAGGATGCGGGCGGCAAGTCGATGTGCAATGACGCGTGCGCCAAAAACTGGCCACCGTTGCTGGTCAAGAAAGAAGACGAAGCACCGAAGGACAAATGGACCCACGTAACGCGTGACGATGGTGCAATGCAGTGGGCCTACGACGGCAAGCCGCTGTATACCTTCATCAAGGACACGAAGGCCGGTGACAAGACCGGTGATGGCGTGAAAGACGTCTGGCATATCGCCAAGCCTTGATATTGCCGGGGCCGCTGTGCGGCCCATGGCCGGCAAGCCAGCTCCCCCGGTTTTTGTGCAGCCTCGCAGGCAGCGCTGTACCTGTGGGGGCTGGCTTGCCGGCGATAGGGCCATCAGCCTTGACGCAGTGTGTAGTCCAGCACTACCCCGATGAACACCAGCAACCCCGCCCAGTGGTTGTGCAAAAACGCTTTGAAGCACGACTCGCGGTCCAGCTTGCGCGTCGACCAGTACTCCCACGCAAAGCACGCCGCCGCACCCAGCAACCCCAGGTGGAACCAGCCCCCCAGTTCGAAGCGGCTACCCGCAAGCAACAGGCAACCTAGCGACAGCATCTGCAAGGTGAGGATGATCGCCCGGTCGGCTTCGCCGAACAGGATCGCGGTCGACTTTACGCCAATCTTCAGGTCGTCATCGCGGTCGACCATGGCGTAATAGGTGTCGTAACCCACCGTCCACAGCAGGTTGGCGATGTACAGCAGCCAGGCGCTGGCCGGCAACTCGCTCCCTGCGGCGGTGAAGGCCATGGGAATGCCCCAGGAATACGCCGCGCCCAGCACCACCTGCGGGTAATAGGTGTAGCGCTTCATGAATGGGTAGCAGGACGCCAGCGCCACCGCGCCAAACGACAGCCACACCGTGCGGCTGTTGGTGCATAGCACCAGCAGGAAGCTTACCCCGACCAGGATCGCAAACAGGGCCAGCGCCTCGCGCGGCTTGACCCGGCCGCTGGCCAGCGGCCGGTCGGCGGTGCGTTTGACGTGGCCGTCCACCTTGCGGTCGGCAAAGTCGTTGATGCAGCAGCCCGCGGCCCGCATCAGCACTACGCCAAGGCCGAAGATCAGCACGTTGGCCAGGGTGGGAGCACCGTTGCCGGCAATCCACACCGCCGACAGGGTCGGCCACAGCAGCAGGTAGATACCGATCGGCCGGTCCATGCGGCTGAGCTGGACGAAGTCCCAGGCCCGTGGGTGCAGGCGGTTCAGTGACTTCAGCAGTTGCATGTACATCAGCGGTTTTCCTCCCTGGCCGCTTGCCACAAGGCCGGCAGGAACACTTCTGCCACCAGCAGGTCCAGGCCGTCTCGTTCAAAGCGCGAGCGGCGCCCCCAAAGTGCTGCATGGGCGGCGTCGGCCGGCAGCCACGCCTGTGGGTAGCTGCACACTTCGATCGGGTGGCGGATGAACGCCTGGTCGCAGAACAGCAGCTCGCCCAGCGAGCGGCTGCCGAGGGTTTCCAGGTCCAGCCCGCCGCGCTCCAGGGCGCTGCGGCTGGCGACACTGCGGGCGAACACCCAAGGCTGGCCATGGCCGCGCAGGTACACCTCGCGCACCCAGCCTTCGGCGCCGGCGGCAATGCCCAGCGCTTGGCATTCATCGTCGCGCAGCGGTTGCCAGCCCTCGAACAGCGGGGTGACGGAGAAGTGATCAAAGGACAGGTGGGTCAGGCGGCGGGTCAGCGAACCCTCGTCGAACAACCAGTCAAGGGTAGGCTGGTCGAAGTCGGTCGCCAGCTGTGAATACGGCAGCCACGCGACAGCGGCTGCTTGCGGGGATTCGTACGACACGTCGGTCTGCTTGTTACAACCAATGAGGCGGCGAGCTTAGCATGATTGCCCCGACTGCTTGCATAATGGCTGAAGCAGGGCCAAAGACCCGCCAGATAAAGCCTGAGTTCTAACGAGGAAAAAGACCTGATGAAAAAGTGGCAATGTATTGTCTGTGGCCTGGTCTACGACGAAGCCGAAGGCTGGCCCGACGACGGCATCGCCCCCGGCACCCGTTGGGAAGATGTGCCTGAAGACTGGCTGTGCCCCGACTGTGGCGTGGGCAAAAGCGACTTTGAAATGATCTCCATCGGCTAATCGAGGAAAGCACGACATGACGTCCCCTGTGGTAATCATCGGCACCGGCCTGGCGGGCTACAACCTGGCCCGTGAATTTCGCAAGCTCGATGCGCAGACGCCGCTGCTGCTGATCACCGCCGACGATGGTCGCTCCTACTCCAAGCCCATGCTCTCCATGGGCTTTGCCAAGCAGAAAGACGCCGACGGCCTGTGCATGGCCGAGCCGGGTGCCATGGCCGAGCAACTGAATGCCGAGGTTCGTACCCATACCCGCATCAGCGGCATCGACCCAGGCCACAAGCGCCTGTGGATCGGCGAAGAGGCTGTGGAGTACCGCGACCTGGTGCTGGCCTGGGGGGCGCAGACCGTGCAGGTGCCGATAGAAGGCGATGGCAGCCATCTGGTGTTCCCGATCAACGACCTGGAAGACTACGCACGCTTCCGTACCGCCGCCGTCGGCAAACAACGTGTGCTGATCCTCGGTGCCGGCCTGATCGGCTGCGAATTCGCCAACGACATGAGCTTAGGGGGCTTCCAGGTCGACGTGGTGGCGCCGTGCGAACAGATCATGCCGAC
This sequence comes from Pseudomonas sp. GW460-LB5, assembly GCF_059423245.1. Classification (NCBI taxonomy): domain Bacteria; kingdom Pseudomonadati; phylum Pseudomonadota; class Gammaproteobacteria; order Pseudomonadales; family Pseudomonadaceae; genus Pseudomonas; species Pseudomonas sp. GW460-LB5. Next base: position 47,682 of record NZ_JBWKXT010000012.1, on the reverse strand, counting down.
CCTGCTGCACCCGGCCGCTGCGGCGGCGGTGCAGGGCGGGCTCGAAGGCCTGGGTGTACGCTTCCACCTGGGGCCCGTGCTGACCCGCTTGCACCAGGTGGACCACGGCCTGGAAGCGCACCTGTCGGATGGCAGCGTGATTGCCTGCGACCTGGTCGTTTCGGCCATTGGCTTGCGCCCCCGCATTGACCTGGCCGCCGCGGCAGGCTTGCAGACCCATCGTGGCGTCAGCGTAGACCGCGAATTACGTACATCCCACGCCAACATCTTCGCCCTTGGCGATTGTGCCGAGGTCGATGGCATCAACCTGCTCTACGTGATGCCGCTGATGAGCTGTGCCCGGGCGCTGGCGCAAACCCTGGCCGGCAAGCCGACAGCGGTGGCCTACGGGCCGATGCCTATCACCGTCAAGACCCCGGCCTGCCCTTTGGTGGTATCGCCGCCGCCCTTGGGGCACGATGGTACTTGGCAGGTGGAGGGGCAGGGCAGTGACCTCAAGGTGCTCTGCCACGGGGCTGACGGCGAATTGCTGGGTTATGCCCTGACCGGGACAGCCGTCATGGACAAGCTGGCACTGAATCGCCAGTTGCCACCGGTAATGGCGTAAATAGAGGGCGTTCTGTCGGATTTATCCTGTTGTTGCCTGCACAATGGCCGGCCTGATACTGGCGCGGCCCCTGAGCACGTGCCATTCTCACTTCCGTCTGCCGCAGATTAGAGCCTGCGGTGCCTTGAGCGCTGCTCCCAAAGGCAGCACGGCATAACAACAAGAATTCCGTCAAAGAGGCTTCACTATGCGCAAACCAGAACTCGCCGCCGTCATCGCCGATAAGGCTGATCTGACCAAGGAAAAGGCCAATCAGGTGTTGAACGCGATTCTCGACAGCATCACCGGTGCCCTGGACAAGGACACGGTGACCCTGGTCGGTTTCGGCACCTTCGAAAAACGTCATCGCGGCGCGCGTACCGGCAAAAACCCGCAAACCGGTGAGCCGGTCAAGATCAAAGCCAGTAACACCGTGGCCTTCAAGCCAGGCAAGAACCTCAAGGACAGCGTCAATCCACCGGCCGCGCCAGCCAAGGCCGCCAAGAAAAAGTAAGCTTGCGCTGACGAATCGTTGATCCCGAACGGGCGCCTTCATGGCGCCCGTTGTGCTTTACACGCAGTAACTGCTGTGAACTTGCATAAAATGGTCGTTAAGAGGATAAAGTGCGAAACTTAGTCACTTTTCAATCGAGGCGTGTCGATGAAGTTCCGCTTTCTTCTCTGGGCCATGGGGCTTTTGATGGCCAGGGCCAGCCGTAACAACCCGGCATTCCAGCAGCAGCTCAAGGGCAAGGACCTGGTGTTCCAGATGCAGACCTTGGACGGCAAGGTTGCCCGGCACTTCGTCGTCAACAACGAGCGCATCAGCAGCAAGGGCGGCGCACATCCGCAGCCGGCATTCGCCATCGCCTTCAAGGACGCTGCCTACGGCTACGCCACGATGCAGGCAGGCAACAAGCAGTTGGCGTTCATGCAGGGGATTCAGGACAAGAACATCCAGATCAAGGGCAACCCGGCGCTGGTGATGTGGTTCCAAGGCTTGATGAAATACCTGAAACCGAAGAAGAAAGGCTGAAATTGCCGGGGCCGCAAAGCGGCCCTCGCGATATCAGTGCGGTGCTTGAAACTGCGAAGCCAGCTCGCGCAGCAGGTTCTCGGCCTCGAGTACCTTGTTCACCACATCCTCGGCCTTGTCCCGGGTAATCCCCAGGCGCTCCAGCAACTCGTCAGGAATCTCTTCCTGCGGCCCGGAGCCAATCCCTCGTGTACGCAACAGGCGGGTCGCCAGGCACACCAGGTTGGGGAACGCCGAATACTCGCCGTCGTACGCCGGGTCGTGCTGGAAGCGCAGCGCGGTCGACAGCTCTTCGGGCATGTCCCACAGCTTCATCAGCCAGGCACCGATCTGTTCGCGGCTGATGCCTAGCAGGTGCTGTTCCACATAGGTGTGGTTCAGGTGCGGGTTCACCTCCAGGTGGCGGCAAATCAGCGAGAAGTGCGGCGGGAACACGTGCGCCAGCAGCAGGTAACCGAAGTTGTGCAGCAGCCCGGCCAGGTAGGTCAGCCCGGCTTCGGGACGTTCTGCCCGAGGCATGGCGCGGGTCAGGCCTTCGATGATCGCGGCAGTGTAGATCGACTGCTGCCAGTAGGGTGTGGCCTGTTGCGGCTGGTCTTTTGGCAGGCTCAAGGTCTTGCCCAGGGCCAGGCCCAAGGCCAGGTTGATCACCAGGTCGAAACCCAGCACGCGCACGATGGCGTCTTCCACCGAGCGGATCTTGCCCGGCGAAGCGTAGTAGGGCGACGCCGCCCAGCTGACTACCTGCGCCGCCAGCGCCGGGTCGGTTTCGACCACGCCGGTGATGTCATCGATGCTCGCGTTGGGGTCTACCCGCAGCTTGATGATCTTCTGCGCGGTATCGGCCAGCGGCGGAATCTCGATGGTTTCTTCCAGACGCTTCTGGATGCGTCGGGCGGTGAACGCCTGAACGGCATTGGTGATTTCCAGGGTGTCGTCATGGGGGCGGTCGAGGTTGGGGCTGATGGCCTCGACCTCCTGGCCGAAGCTGCTGGCGCTGGCCTTGGCCAGCATGCGCTTGAAGTGGGCGTGCTCAATCTCTAGCAGCAGGCCGACTTCGCCAGACTGGATGTACACAGTCTCGGCGTCGAGCAGGCTCTTTTCGTACTGGCACGGTGAGCTGGTCAGCGCAGGAATGGCGGGCAGGGCCTTCAGCTGGTGCTTGTCGAGCATTTGCTTGAGGCGCGGCACCGACACGGCGGTGAGCTTGCGCCCGGTCAGCTCGGCCAGGCGGTTGAGGTCCAGCAGTTGGCTCTGCGGGAACAGCACCATGAGTGCGCCGACCTCGTCGTCGAGAAGCACCGCCTGCACCCGGGAGGCCGCAGGCAGGTGCGGGTGTTCGACCACCTCACGGTAGACGACGCCGACCTTGTCGAGCAGCAGCCTGATAACAGAGGGGGCGTGTGGGGTTGCGGTGTCCAGGGCAACTTCAGTCATGGTCCGTATCCACTGATTCTTTTAAACGCGAAGTATAACCAGCCTGCGAGCAAATCTGGATCCATTCTGGGACTAGCGTCACACTTGGCCATATTGCTGGCCATGGCGCAGCCAGCGGTCGAGCAGCGGGCTGACATGGTCCGGCCAGCGGGCCACCAGGGCCTGGGCGGCATCGCGCACAGCCGGTAACAGGTCGGCATCGCGCATCAGGTCGGCGACCTTGAATTGCAGCAGGCCGGTTTGGCGTGTACCCAGCATTTCGCCGGGGCCACGCAGTTCGAGGTCTTTCTCGGCAATGATGAAGCCGTCGTTGGTCTCGCGCATGATCCCTAAGCGTTCGCGGCCAATCTGCGACAGTGGCGGGTGGTACAACAGCACGCAATGGCTGACGGCACTGCCCCGGCCAACCCGGCCGCGCAGCTGGTGCAACTGGGCCAGGCCCAGACGTTCTGGGTTTTCGATGATCATCAGGCTGGCGTTGGGGACGTCCACGCCGACTTCGATGACCGTGGTCGCGACCAGCAGCTGCAATTCGCCGGCCTTGAACTGGGCCATGATTTCGGCTTTTTCCGCAGGCTTCATGCGGCCGTGGATCAGGCCCACACGCAATTCGCCCAAGGCGCTGCCGAGTTCTTCATAGGTGCTTTCGGCGGCCTGGCAGGTCAGCTCTTCGGATTCTTCGATCAGGGTGCACACCCAGTAGGCCTGACGCCCCTCGGCGCAGGCGGCGCGAACCCGTTCGACCACCTCAAAGCGGCGGCTGTCGGCTACCAGCACGGTGTTTACCGGCGTGCGTCCAGGGGGTAATTCGTCGAGCACCGAGGTGTCCAGGTCGGCGTAGGCGCTCATGGCCAAGGTGCGCGGAATAGGGGTGGCGGTCATGATCAGCTGGTGCGGGCACAATTCGCCTGCCACGCCTTTCTTGCGCAGGGCCAGGCGTTGCTGCACGCCAAAACGGTGCTGCTCGTCGATGATCGCCAGGGCCAGATGCTTGAACTTCACTTCTTCCTGGAACAGCGCGTGGGTGCCGACCACCATGGGCGCACCGTTGGCGATCTGCTCCAGGGCGCTGGCCCGGGCCTTGCCTTTGAGCTTGCCGGCCAGCCAGGCCACTTCGATGCCCAGCGGTTCGAGCCAGCGCTTGAAGGTGATGAAGTGCTGTTCGGCGAGGATCTCGGTGGGCGCCATCAGTGCCACCTGATAGCCCGCTTCCAGCCCTTGCAGTGCTGCCAGGGCGGCAACCACGGTCTTGCCGGCACCGACATCGCCCTGTACCAGGCGCATCATTGGCTCGTGCTGGCTGAGGTCGTAGGCAATTTCGTTGGCCACGCGCTGCTGTGCGCCGGTAGGCTGAAAGCCCAGGTTTGCCAGGTACTGCGCCTGCAGGCGCGTGGCCTTGGGCAGCACCGGCGCCCGCAGGCTGCGCAGGCTCTCGCGCAGGCGTTGCTGCGACAACTGGTGGGTCAGCAGCTCTTCAAAGGCCAGGCGGTGCTGGGCCCAGTGCTGGCCTTCGGCAAGTTCATCAAGGTCGGCGTCGGCCGGCGGGTTGTGCAGGTAACGGATGGCATCGTCCAGCGGCGCCAATTGGTAGTCCCGGGCCAGCTCGTCAGGCAGCCAGTCGGGCAGGCTGCGCGGGCCAAGCAGGCCCAGGCTCTGCTGGCACAACAGGCGCAGGCGTTGCTGGGTGAGGCCTTCGGTGGACGGGTAGATCGGCGTCAGGGTCTGTTCCACCGGTGGCGGCGGCTCGTCACCATTCAGTGCGCGGTACTCCGGGTGGTAGATTTCCAGGCCCGAGGCACCGGGGCGGGCTTCGCCGTAGCAGCGCAGGTGGGTGCCACGTTTCAGGCCTTCCTTCTGCGCGTTGCTGAAGTGGTAGAAGCGCAGGCTCAGCACGCCGGTGCCGTCACCCAGGCGCACCACCAGGCTGCGTCGCTTGCCCATGGTCACGTCGGCGCCGCTGACCACGCCCTCGATCACGGCATCCTGCCCTGGGCGCAATTGGCCGATCGGCACCACACGGGTGCGGTCCTGGTAGCGCAGGGGCAGGTGGAACAGCACATCCTGCAGGTTCTCCAGGCCGACCTTGGCGAGTTTTTCCGCCATGGCCTCGCCAACGCCCTTGAGTACCGTGACCGGGACCTTCGACAGCTCACTCATGACTCAGGCCGTTTGTTCCGCAGGGGCTTTGGCGACCGAGCACAGGCGGATCGAGTCGGCGAGGATCTCGATGGCCTTTGGCCGCGGGAAGCTGGCGCGCCAGGCGATGGCCACGGTACGGAACGGTGCCGGTGCCGTCAGTGGGCGAACTTCGATGACCCCAGGTGCATAGTGGTGGCTGTGCACCGCCGACAGCGGCAGGATCGACACGCCAAGGCCCGACGCCACCATGTGGCGGATGGTTTCCAGCGAGCTGGACTCGACGGTGGTGTGCCTGGCGCCTTCGCCCCCCTTGTTCAGGGTAGGGCAGGCTTCCAGTACCTGGTCGCGGAAGCAGTGGCCCTCACCAAGCAACAGCAGGCTCTTGTCGTTGAGCATGGCGGTGTCGATGGTCTTTTTCGCCGTCCATGGGTGGTCGGCGGGCATCAGGGCGCAGAACGGCTCATCGTACAGCGGCAGGGTCAGCACATCGGCTTCGTTGAACGGCAGGGCGATGATCACCGCGTCCAGCTCGCCGTTACGCAGCTTTTCACGCAGTACGTGGGTGAAGTTTTCTTCGATGTACAGCGGCATCTGCGGCGCTACGCGATGCAGTTGCGGAATCAGGTGCGGGAACAGGTACGGGCCGACGGTATAGATGGCACCGACCTTGAGCGGGGCAGTCAGCTGGTTCTTGCCGGCCTGGGCCAGCTCGCGGATGCCCTGGGCCTGCTCCAGTACCTTCTGTGCCTGGGCGACAATGCTCTCGCCGACGGGGGTCAGGCGTACCGCGCTTTTGCTGCGCTCGAAGATCAGAACGCCAAGCTCATCCTCGAGCTTCTTCACACCGACCGACAGGGTCGGCTGGCTCACATGGCAGCGTTCGGCGGCATGGCCGAAATGCTGTTCCTGGGCGAGTGTGACGATGTAGCGTAATTCTGTGAGGGTCATAACGTGCGTCCATGAAGTTGCGGGCCCAGCATAGCGGCTGCAATCGATAGACGCACGTTATCAGACTTGCCGATTTGTGACAGAAGCAAAAGTCTTAGCGGCGGTCCAGCGAGTAGACGAACGGTGCCACGACTTCGATCGTGCCATTGTTCAGCAACTCGGGTGGCGGCTTGGGTACCGTGCCGGCCCGACGGATCATTTCAAGGGTTGCCCGGTCCAGTGCGGCACTGCCCGACCCACCTGCCATGGAGTACGACACGACCTTGCCTTCGGCGTCGACCACGAAGCGCAGGCGGTTGATGCCTTGCAAGCCGCGACGGCGCGCGTCTTCCGGGTAGCGCTTGTACTTGGCCAGGTGGCGCAGCAGGTCGCTCTGCCAGGTTGGCAAGGCGTTGCTGTTGGACGCAATGCTCGGCGCCGGTGCCGCGGACTTCTGCGGTGGCGTATTGCTGGGCGGTGCGTCTACCGTTTGCTCGGTAGGTGGCGCTTCCTTAGGCGGCTCAGGCTTTTTCTCGGGCTTCGGCGGCTGGGGCTTGGCCTTCGGCTTGGGCGGCTTGGGGATGGCGATCTTGGGCTTGGGTGCTTCCGCCAGCTTGGGCAACGGCGGTTCTTCGACCGGTGCCGGTGGCTGCGGAGCCGCTTTCGGTGGTGGTGGTGGCGCAGGCTCCGGTAACGGTGCCAGCTCCACCATCATCGCTGCCGGGGGCAGCTCGATGGCCTGAGGCACCGACCAGTTGAGCGTCAGCAGCACGGCGACCACGTGCACGCCCAGCACGATCGCCAGGCTGCCACCGTAGCGCGCCATGTTTGAGCGCGTTTTCGTCATTTCTTGGCTGCCGTCTCGAGACCTACCAGACCGACCTTGAGGTAGCCGGCCGCCCGCATGTTGTTCATCACTTCCATCAGGTCGCCGTAATCCACGCCTTTGTCAGCCTGGAAGAAGATGGTGGTTTCCTTGTCACCCTTGGTCTTGGCGTCGAGCATCGGGCCAAGCTGGTCGGGCGCCGCAACCTGATCGTCGCCGACGTACAGCTTCTGGTCGGCCTTGACGCTGACGAACACCGGTTTCTCGGGCCTGGGCGCCGGCTTGGCGGTTGAAGCCGGCAGGTCGACCTTGATGTCGACCGTGGCCAAGGGGGCAGCGACCATGAAGATGATCAGCAGCACCAACATCACGTCGATGAACGGCGTAACGTTGATTTCGTGGTTTTCGGCGAGGTCGTCGCCACCTTCGTTGAGATGCAGGCCCATGGCTTACCCCACTTTCACCATGTGCGGGGCGGCGCGCTCGCTGCCCTGGTGGTCCAGGTCACGGCTGACCAGCAGCAGTACCTGAGCGGAGGCGTCGGACACCTGGGCCTTGTAGCCAGCGATGGAGCGGGCGAAGACGTTGTAGATGACCACAGCCGGGATTGCAGCGACCAGGCCCAGGGCGGTGGCCAGCAGGGCTTCGGCGATACCTGGGGCAACCACCGCCAGGTTGGTGGTCTGGGTCTTGGCGATGCCGATGAAGCTGTTCATGATGCCCCACACGGTACCGAACAGACCGACGAAAGGCGCGGTGGAGCCGATGGTGGCGAGCACGCCGGTGCCGCTGCTCATGGTGCGGCCGCTGGCGTGCACCAGGCGCTCCAGACGGAAGCTGACGCGTTCCTTGATACCTTCTTTTTCGCGGGCGTTGGCCGACAGGCGCATCTCTTCGAGGGCATCGTGGACCAGGGTATGGGCCAGGGTACCTTCCTTGTTGGAGACTTCGCTCGCGTCTTTCAGGGTGGTGGATTTCTTCAGCTGGGCGATTTCGCCACGCAGGCGACGTTTGGCGCCCATCAGCTCGAAGCCTTTGGCGATCCAGATGGTCCAGGTAATGATGGAGGCGATGGCCAGGCCGATCATGACGATCTTGACCACGATATCGGCGTTTTTGTACATGCCCCATGGGGACAGGTCGTGGGCCATGCCCAGCGAGGTGTCTTCAACCAGGGCCTCAACGTTCGGGTCTACCGCAGCCGGTGAAGCAGCAGCGTTGGCAGCAGGAGCCTGCGCATCGGCAGCCGGGGCAGCAGCAGGTGCGGCCGGGGCAGTGGCAGCAGCAGGCGCGGCGGCGTTGGCGGTTGGCTCATCGGCCATGGCCACCGGGGCCAGCACCAGGCTGAGTGTCAGCGCGGCGATGGCGCGCCAGGCGCGCGACGGGGTTGGCGAAGCGGAAGGTTGAATACGTGTCATGCTGGCCGGACCTGATGAAGAAATAAAGTGAGCGTTCTCCAAGGCCTCGAGGTAGGCCGAGAACAAATTGGCGGCCATTATTGCAAGTAATTCTTGTTAACAAAAGTAATCTTGTTGCTTTTTTCGCCTATGGTCTAGCCATCCATCGTGTAGCGTGGGTGGGCTGATCAATTGGTCTAGGGAGTTCAGAGATGTCAGACCTTTCCGTGATGGTGGTGGGTTGTGGTGATGTAGGTGGGCGTCTGGCCCTGCAAATGCTGGGTAAAGGCTGGCAGGTAAGCGGCTTGCGCCGCGCTGTCGGGCAGCTGCCTGCGGGCGTTCAACCGGTTGCCGCGGACCTGGCCGAACCGTCGATCCCGCAAGCCTGGCCACAGGGCACGCTGGATTATCTGGTGTACTGCGTGGCGGCCAGCCAGCACGACGAGGCCGGTTACCAGGCGGCTTATGTGGATGGCTTGCGCCATGTGCTGGCCTGGCTGGCCGAGCGAGGCCAGCGCCCCCGTCGCCTGTTGTTCGTCTCCAGCAGCAGCGTGTATGCGCAGAAGGACGGCGAGTGGGTCGAGGAAGGCGCAGCCACAGAGCCCGAAGGTTATTCCGGGCGTGTGATGCTGGAGGCTGAACGGCTGGCGCTGGCCAGTGGTATCCCGGCGAGCGTGGTGCGCCTGACCGGCATCTATGGCCCAGGCCGCGAGTGGCTGTTGAGCCAGGTGCGCCAGGGTTACCGTGTGGCCGAAGAGCCGCCGCTGTATGGCAACCGCATTCATGCCGAAGATGCCGCCAGCCTGTTGGCGTTTCTGCTGCAGGCCGATGCGGATGGCAAGGTGCTGGACGACTACTACATTGGCGTTGATGACGACCCGGCGCCCCTGGCCGACGTGGTGGCCTGGCTGCGGGCATACATGGGGGTTACCGAGTGGTCCGATGAGCAGCGGGTACGGCGTACTGGCAGCAAGCGCTGCAGCAACGCCCGGGCCCGGGCGCTGGGCTGGGCACCGGAGTACCCAAGCTACAAGGAAGGGTATGCAGCCATCCTGAAAGGAGGGCGTTGAATTTACCGGCCTCTTCGCGGGTAAACCCGCTCCCACAGGGGTATCACAAGGCCTGAAGACAGTGATTACCCGCTAAGAGGCCAGTGCATTCAGTGCAAATGCAGCAGGATTCAGTTCTGCTCCAGCACCCACTGGCGCTTGCCCGCCGCCAGCTCCGGCATTTCATCCGGTTGCGCACGGTTCACTGCCTGGAAAATCTCCAGCTTGTCGCCAGTTCGCTTGATGATGAACGGTGCACCACGCTGGTTACGCTCCAGCCACAGGCTGTCATTGCTGCCGCCCATGGTCGCGCAGTCACCTGCCAGGCACAGGGCAAAACGGTCCGGCCCCGGCAGGCCGGTGACGTTGCCGGTGTCGCTGAAGCGCACGCTGGCACCTTTGCCCTCACCTTCGACCACCTTCCAGTTGCCGCCCAGGTAGGCCTGGTACAGCGCTTTCTCGAAGCTGCTGCCCAGCGGCGCATTGGCAGTTGCCGGCGCCTTGGCACGCACGAAGGTCTGCTTGGCGCCACGCTGGTCGACGGCTTGCAGCTCGTCACCGTCGAGCGACAGCTGCTCGGTCTGGCCGCCCTCGAAGCTGGCCTGCCATTGCTTTTCGTTGCTGCTCAGCTGGCCGTCAGCGGCCTCGAAGCCATTGCTGTAGCTGGCCTGCTGGCTGGCAACGTCGAGCTTCCATTCGAACACGGGGCCGTGTTCATTCAGCGCTTGGCGCAGGCTGCCGCCCTTGACCGCTGCAGTGATGGCCTCCTGGTTGATCCAGGTGCCGTTGAAATCTTCGGGTTTGTGGCTGGCGCAGCCGCCCAGTAGCAGGGCTGCCAGCGCGATGGGCAGTGCTTGACGCATGACGGGGTAACCTTGCAAAAGGAGGAGTGACGGGCAGGGCGCCCGTCACCGGGGCATCACTCGATGACCAGGATGGCGTCCATTTCGACCTGGGCACCTTTCGGCAGCGCGGCAACGCCGATGGCGGCACGGGCCGGGTAGGGTTGCTCGAAGTAGCGGCCCATCACCTCGTTGACCTTGGCGAAGTGGCTCAGGTCGGTGAGGAAGATGTTCAGCTTGACGATGTCCTTGAACGAACCGCCAGCGGCTTCAGCCACGGACTTGAGGTTCTCGAATACCTGCACGGTCTGGGCTTCAAAGCCTTCGACCAGTTCCATGGTCTTCGGGTCCAGCGGGATCTGGCCCGACATGTACACCGTGTTGCCGGCCTTGATCGCCTGCGAGTAGGTGCCGATGGCGGCAGGGGCCTTGTCGCTCGTGATGACGGTCTTGCTCATGATGACTCCTTGCGGTTGGCGGACTACGTACGCATGCGGGTGATGCGGACCACGCCGGTCAGGGTACGCAGCTTCTTGATCACACGCGCCAGGTGCACACGGTCGTGCACGCTGACCACCAGTTGGACCACGCTGATGCGGCCATCGCGTTCGTCCATGCTGATCTTCTCGATGTTGCCGTCGGCGGCGTTGACGCTGCTGGCCAGCAGGGCAATAAGGCCGCGCTGGTGCTCCAGTTCGACACGCAGTTCGACATTGAACTCACCGGTGATGTCCTTGGCCCAGGAAAGCTGCACGCATTTTTCCGGGTTGTGGCGGATTTCACTGATGTTGCGGCAATTTTCCAGGTGCACGACCATGCCCTTGCCGGCCGACAGGTGGCCGACGATCGGGTCGCCAGGGATTGGCGTGCAGCATTTGGCGTAGCTCAGCACCAGGCCTTCGGTGCCACGGATCGCCAACGGGCCTTCCGGCGCAGGCAACTGCTCGCCGTCAGCCGACAGCAGGCGGCGTGCGACCACGTAGGCCATGCGGTTGCCCAGGCCGATGTCTTCGAGCAGGTCTTCGATCAGTTCCAGGCGGTACTCGGCGAGAATCGCCTGGATGCGCTCCTGGGGGATTTTATCCAGGCTGCTGTCAAAGCCGGTGAGTACCTTGTTCAGCAGGCGTTCGCCCAGGCTGATGGACTCGGAGCGGCGCTGTTGCTTCAGGGCGTGACGGATGTGCGTACGCGCCTTGCCGGTCACCACGAAGTTGAGCCAGGCCGGGTTCGGCCGAGCGCCGGGGGCGCTGACGATTTCCACCGTCGAGCCGCTTTGCAGCGGTTCGGACAGCGGCGCCAGGCGGCGGTTGATGCGGCAGGCGATGCAGCTGTTGCCGACGTCGGTGTGTACCGCGTAGGCGAAGTCCACCGCCGTGGAGCCTTTGGGCAGCTCCATGATGCGGCCTTTGGGCGTGAACACGTAGACCTCGTCCGGGAACAGGTCGATCTTCACGCTCTCGATGAATTCCAGTGAGTTGCCGGCACGTTGCTGCAACTCGAGGATACCCTTGACCCACTGCCGCGCGCGGGCATGGCTGCCCTTGGGCTGCTCGTCGTCGTTGGACTTGTACAGCCAGTGCGCGGCGATGCCGTTGTTGGCCATCTCTTCCATTTCGCGGGTGCGGATCTGGATTTCGATGGGCACGCCGTGCATGCCGAACAACGTGGTGTGCAACGACTGGTAGCCGTTGGCCTTGGGGATCGCGATGTAATCCTTGAAGCGACCAGGCAGCGGCTTGTACAGGTTATGCACGGCGCCGAGCACGCGGTAGCAGGTGTCGACCTTGTCGACGATGATGCGGAAGGCATACACGTCCATGATCTCGTTGAAGGCACGGCGCTTGCCGCGCATCTTCTTGTAGATGCCATAGAGGTGTTTCTGCCGGCCGCTGACCTCGCCTTCGATGCCGTCGGCAGCCAGGCAGTTGGCCAGCGAGTGTTCGATCTTGGCGACGATCTCTTTACGGTTGCCGCGTGCGCTTTTCACCGCCCGGTGAATCAGCGACGAGCGCATTGGGTGCATGGCCTTGAAACCCAGGTCCTCGAACTCCACGCGCACGGTGTGCATCCCCAGGCGATTGGCGATAGGGGCGTAGATTTCGAGGGTTTCCTTGGCAATGCGCCGGCGTTTTTCGCCGGACAGCACTTCCAGGGTGCGCATGTTGTGCAGGCGGTCGGCCAGCTTGACCAGAATCACGCGAATGTCGCGGGCCATGGCCATGGCCATTTTCTGGAAGTTTTCGGCCTGCGCCTCGGCCTTGGTCTCGAAGTTCATCTGGGTCAGCTTGCTGACCCCATCGACCAGTTCGGCCACCGTCTCGCCAAACTGCTGGCTGAGGGCTTCCTTGGCGATACCGGTGTCTTCGATCACGTCGTGCAGCATGGCCGCCATCAGGCTTTGATGGTCCATGTGCATGTCGGCGAGGATGCTGGCCACGGCCAGCGGGTGTGTCACGTAGGGCTCGCCGCTGCGGCGGCGCTGCCCATCGTGGGCCTGTTCGGCGTAGAAATAGGCGCGCCGGACCAGGTTGACCTGTTCGGGGCCAAGGTAGGTCGACAGCCGTTCGGCCAAGGCTTCTATACCCGGCATGGGTTGACCTCCTGCGGAGGAAGAGGGCCTTGCGCCGTGCGACGTCGACCTGGCATCAATCAGACAGCCTCGTTGTTCTCGTCCTCGAAGGCGGCGAAGACCGGATCCTCGGTGACGATCTCTTCAGCGGCGATGAACTCGTTGGTGACGATGCCTTCGGCGATTTCACGCAGGGCAACAACGGTCGGCTTGTCGTTTTCCCACGCTACGCGTGGTTCTTTGCCGCCGGTCGCCAGCTGGCGAGCGCGCTTGGTCGAGAGCATGACCAGCTCGAAGCGGTTATCCACGTGTTCCAGGCAGTCTTCAACAGTTACGCGGGCCATGGTCTTCCTCAGTAGCAAATGCGGTGGGCGTGCAGCCCAGTAATGGGCAGGCGGACTCGATAGTATAAAAATTCACCAGCCAATAGGGAAGCGCTGTTTTGCCGGGCGGTCACCTTGAAGCACTGTGTTTGCTTCTTCGCGGGTAAACCTGCTTCCACAGGCACCGCCTACCCTGTGGGAGCAGGTTTTGCCGCGAAAGTGCCGGACCAGACAGCCGCAATACTTGAGCCCGACGATAACCTCAGAGCATCGCGCCACGCAACCGCGGCGTCAGCTCTTCGAACAAGGTCTGCACCGAGCGCAGCGCCCGGCAATCCGGCCGGGTCAGTAGCCAAAGCTGAGTGTCGCAACCCGGTAGCGGTCCGCTCAGCGCTTCAACGCCGGGCAGGGCGTGCACCATGTAATCCGGCAGCGCCGCCACGCCCAGGCCGGCGGTTACCAGCTGGGCGATGGTCGACATCCCGCTGCACTGGTAGCGCGGGCTCAACCCAGGGTGCTGCTGGTTGCGCCAGACCACCGTGGGGTGGTCCTGCATCGAGTCGTCGGGGGCGATCCATGGCACGCTGACGGCCGATTCTGCCAGGCGCTCGCGCCACTGCGGCTGGCCGCAAACCACATAGGATGTTGACCCCAGGTTGCGACCTACCAGGTGCTCCGGTGGTGTATTGGTCAGGCGCAGGGCAATGTCGGCGTCACGCCGGCTGAGGTTGGCGAAGGTATTCGAGGTGCCCATCTCCAGCGACAGGGCCGGGTAGTTGGGCATGAACTCGGCCAGCGCCGGCAGCAGCAGGCTATGCATCACCGCCTCGGTGCAGGTCACCCGCACCGTGCCGCTGACCACCTGCTCGCCACTGGTCATGGCAATGCGTGCCGCCTCCAGCGCCTGCTCGGCGCGCTCGGCCTGCTCGGCCAGTGCCTGCGCGGTGTCGGTCGGCAGGTAGCCCTTGCGGCTCTTGACGAACAAGGCGGTGCCCAGCGCCGACTCCAGCCGGCGGATCGAGCGGAACACCGTCGAAACGTCGACTTTGAGGAGCTCGGCGGCCTTGGCCAGCGAGCGGCCACGCTCCAGTGCCAGGACCAGGGAGAGGTCGGCGTGGGTGATCTGATATTGCATTGGTGCACGCTCTGCTTGCCGAATTGCCAATGTCTGTTGCGTCGGGGCCATTTTATAGTGAAACCGCCCCCCGGAATCAATGCGTCCGGTCGGGTAACCAATCCCCACGATGGGAAAGTGAAAAAAACAACAGCTGCAACCATCGTCGCCCGTGAGGCGCCAGCCGTATCCCCACATCGCCGCAGCACATCAAAGGATGTACACCATGACGTCGGTAACCCCGTGCGCCAGTTCTTCCAGCGAGATGAATGACTTCCTCCAGGCCCATCCGGACACACAGTACGTCGACCTGCTGATCTCCGACATGAATGGCGTGGTACGTGGCAAGCGCATCGAGCGGGCCAGCCTGCACAAGGTGTACGAGAAAGGCATCAACCTGCCGGCTTCGCTGTTCGCCCTGGACATCAACGGTTCCACGGTCGAAAGCACCGGCCTTGGCCTGGACATTGGCGATGCCGACCGCATCTGCTTCCCGATCCCCGGCACACTGTCGGACGAGCCATGGCAGAAACGCCCCACCGCCCAGCTGCTGATGACCATGCACGAGATCGAAGGCGCGCCGTTCTTTGCCGACCCGCGTGAAGTGCTGCGTCAGGTGGTGAGCAAGTTCGACGACCTGGGCCTTACGATTTGTGCTGCGTTCGAGCTGGAGTTCTACCTGATTGATCAGGACAACCTCAACGGCCGCCCGCAGCCGCCGCGCTCGCCCATTTCCGGCAAGCGTCCGCAGTCGACCCAGGTGTACCTGATCGACGACCTCGACGAATACGCCGACTGCCTGCAGGACATGCTCGAAGCGGCCAAGGAGCAGGGCCTGCCTGCCGATGCCATCGTCAAGGAAAGCGCCCCGGCGCAGTTCGAGGTCAACCTGCACCACGTGGCTGACCCGCTGAAGGCCTGCGACTACGCGATCCTGCTCAAGCGGCTGATCAAGAACGTGGCCTACGACCATGAAATGGACACCACCTTCATGGCCAAGCCCTACCCGGGCCAGGCAGGCAACGGCCTGCACGTGCATATTTCGTTGCTGGACAAGAAAACCGGCAAGAACATCTTCTCAAGCGATGACCCGCTGCAAAGCGACACGTTGCGCCACGCCATTGGTGGTGTGCTGGAGACGATGCCGGCATCGATGGCCTTCCTCTGCCCGAACATCAACTCCTACCGCCGCTTCGGTGCGCAGTTCTATGTGCCCAATGCGCCGAGCTGGGGCCTGGACAACCGCACCGTGGCCGTGCGCGTACCTACCGACAGCAGCGACAACGTGCGCCTGGAACACCGCGTGGCCGGCGCCGACGCCAACCCGTACCTGATGCTTGCGGCAGTCCTTGCCGGCGTGCACCACGGCCTGACCAACAAGGTCGAGCCGGATGCGCCGATCGAAGGCAACTCCTACGAGCAACTGGAACAGAGCCTGCCGAACAACCTGCGTGATGCCCTGCGCGCGCTGGACGACAGCGAAGTCCTCAACCAATACATCAGCCCGGACTACATCGATATCTTCGTGGCCTGCAAGGAAAGCGAACTGGCCGAGTTCGAAGTGTCGATCTCCGACCTTGAGTACAACTGGTACCTGCACACGGTGTAAGCCCATGAGCGCAAATGCGGTCCCCCTGATCGGTGTCAGCGCCTGCCGCCAGCAGGTGGGGAAGAACTCGTCGCATACAGTAGGCGACAAGTATGTCGAGGCGGCCGGCTTTGCCGGTTTGCCGCTGATCTTGCCGGCCCGTGACGGCGGCAGTGACACGCAGGCGCTGCTGGCCCGTCTGCACGGCATTGTTTTTACCGGCTCGCCTTCAAATATCGAACCGCATCATTACAATGGCGCCCCTAGCGCGGCGGGTACCCGGCACGATCTGGCGCGCGATCGCCTGACCCTGCCGCTGCTGCAGGCGGCAATTGCCGCTGGTGTGCCGGTGTTCTGCATCTGCCGTGGTTATCAGGAACTGAATGTGGCGTTGGGTGGCAGCCTGCACCAGCGCGTGCAGGAATTGCCCGGTTACCTTGACCACCGCGAACCTGAGGACGCACCCCTGGAGGTGCAATACGGCGCTCGTCACCTTGTCGGCATCGAGCCAGGCGGGTTGTTCGAGGGCCTGGGGCTGGCTGAGCAGTTCGAGGTCAACTCGCTGCACAGTCAAGGTATCGAACGCCTGGCGCCCGGCCTGCGTGTCGAGGCGCGGGCCCCGGATGGCCTGATCGAAGCGGTGTCCATGCCCGCAGCGCCGGGCTTTGTGCTCGGCGTGCAGTGGCACCCGGAATGGCGCTTCACCGAAAACCCGGTTTCGCTGCGCCTGTTTCAGGCGTTTCGCGAGGCCTGCATTGCCTACGCAGCACGGGAGGGCGCACGGCAGGAAACAGTCTGACGTCAGCCGAAGGTCTCGGATGACCGGTCCCCGGCAGCAAGCTTTCAATGAGTGAAAGCAGGCCTTGTGCGCAAGGCCTGCGAAAACAATTCCAAAATTTACGGCAAATACTCATGAGCAATTATACAGAAGCCGGCCGCCCACCCGATGTGACGGCCGACGCAGGCAACACCCAGCGCGGCAAGGGCTTGGCCAAAGGCCGCTTGGGCCTGCTGGCCAGCGTGGTGCTGGGCATTTCCACCATCGCCCCGGTCTACACCCTGACGGGCGCCCTCGGCCCGACCGTGCGCGAGGTGGGTGCCCACCTGCCAGCGGTGTTCATCGTCGGCTTCCTGCCGATGCTGCTGGTGGCCCTGGGCTACCGCGAGCTGAACTCGGCAGAGCCGGACAGCGGTACTTCGTTTACCTGGTCGGCGCGTGCCTTTGGCCCGATGATCGGGTGGATCGGCGGCTGGGGGCTGGTGGTCGCCACCACCATCGTGCTGTCGAACCTGGCGGGTGTAGCCGTCGACTTCTTCTACCTGTTCCTTGGCCAGATCACCGGCAAGCATGAGCTGGCAGCATTGGCCGACAATCTGTTGATCAACATCAGCACCTGTTGCGTGTTCATCGGCCTGGCCGTGTGGATCTGCTGTCGTGGCATCGCCACCACCATGACCGTGCAGTACGGCCTGGTGGCCCTGCAGTTGCTGGTGCTGATCGGCTTTGCCTTCGCCGCCTTCGGCGGCACCACTGCGCCGCCACCGCTGGCGTTCGATTTCGCCTGGTTCAACCCGTTCGGTGTCGAGTCGTTCTCGGCCTTTGCTGCCGGGCTGTCGCTGTCTATCTTCATTTTCTGGGGCTGGGACACGTGCCTGACCGTCAGCGAAGAGTCGGTGGGCAGCGAAGAGGTGCCGGGCAAGGCTGCCACCTGGACCGTTATGTTGATCCTCGGGCTGTACCTGTTCACCGCTATCGCCACTCTGCAGTTTGCCGGTATCAGCGAAACCGGGCTGGGCCTTAACAACCCACGCATCCAGGAGAACGTCTTCGCCCACCTGGCCGGCCCGGTCATGGGGCCGCTGGCGATCCTGATGTCCATCGCCGTGCTGGCCAGCACCGCGGCGTCGCTGCAGTCCACCTTCGTGGCGCCGGCGCGGACTCTGTTGGCCATGGGTTACTACGGTGCGGTACCGCAGAAGTTTGCCAGCGTCTGCCCGCGTTCGCAGACCCCACGCTACGCCACCATTTGCGCTGGCCTGGCAGCAGGCCTGTTCTACGTGACCATGCGTACCCTGAGCGAGAACGTGCTGGCGGATACCATCACCGCGTTGGGCATGATGATCTGCTTCTACTATTCCCTGACCGCGTTCGCCTGCGTCTGGTATTTCCGCGACAGCCTGTTTGACAGCCTGCGCCACTTCATCATGCGCGGCCTGTGCCCGTTGACAGGTGGGGTGATCTTGTCGGTGATTTTCGCGCGCACCGCCATCGACAGCGCCTCGCCGGACTTCGGCAGTGGCTCGCATGTGGGCGGGCTGGGGCTGGTGTTCGTGATTGCCGCGATCATCTCGGTGCTCGGCATCGGGCTGATGATGCTGTCGCGCATGCGCGCGCCGGCTTACTTCCTGGGGGCTACCCTGCGTCAGCAGGCTACCCTGCCGCTGCAGGAATGACTGGAAGGGGCTGCTCTGCAGCCCATTCGCGGGACAAGCCCGCTCCCACAAATACTGCGCCGACATTGAAGGCAGCGGTTGTCCTGTGGGAGCGGGCTTGTCCCGCGAATGGGCCGCAAAGCGGCCCCATCGTTTTCAGCCAACCAACTGTTTCAGCAAGGCCCCGTGGCGCTGCTGCTGTTTCTTCAGCACCAGGCGATTAGAACGGAACACCGACTTCAAATCTTCCAGCGCGACGTCGAAATCATCGTTGATGATCACGTAGTCATACTCGTCGTAGTGCACCATCTCGCTCACCGCTTCCTTCATGCGCCCAGCGATGATCTCTTCGCTGTCCTGCCCACGGCCGTCCAGGCGCTGACGAAGGGCTTCCTGGCTTGGCGGCAGGATGAACACCGACAATGCCTGCGGCATCAACTTGCGCACCTGCTGGGCGCCTTGCCAGTCGATTTCCAGGATCAGGTCATAGCCCTGGTCCAGGGTGTGCTGCAGTGCACTGCGCGAGGTGCCATAGAAGTTGCCGAACACTTCTGCATGCTCCAGGAAGTCGCCTTGCTGGATCAGCGCCTTGAACTCCTCATGGACAACGAAGTGGTAGTTCACTCCGTGCTCCTCGCCCGGGCGCATGGCGCGAGTGGTGTGCGAGACCGAGACGCGGATTTGCTGGTCGTCCTTGGTCAGGGCCGTTACCAGGCTGGTCTTGCCGGCGCCCGAAGGGGCCGAAACGATGTAGAGGGTGCCGCTGCTGTGGTTCATGGTCGGGGTGGCCTTACTCGATGTTCTGTACTTGTTCACGCATCTGTTCGATCAATACCTTCAGGTTGACCGCCGCTTGCGTACTGCGTGGGTCGAAGGCCTTGGAGCCGAGGGTGTTGGCTTCGCGGTTGAGTTCCTGCATCAGGAAGTCCAGGCGCCGGCCGGCGGCGCCGCCACCCTTGAGCACCCGACGCACTTCGGTGACGTGGGTGCTGAGGCGGTCGAGCTCCTCGGCCACGTCGCTCTTCTGGGCCAGCAGCACCATCTCCTGCTCCAGGCGCTGCGGGTCGAGTTCGGCCTGCATGTCGCCGAAACGGTCGAGAATCTTCTGCCGCTGCGCCGCCAGCATCTGCGGCACCAGGGCGCGCAGGGTGGTGACTTCGCTGGTCATGTTGTCCAGGCGCTCGTTGATCAGCCGGGCCAGTTCCTGGCCTTCGCGCTGGCGGCCAGCCTTGAGTTCGGCCAGGGCTTCGTCGAACAGTGCCATGGCCTCGGCGTTCAGCGCCTGTGGGTCGCTGGTGTCTGCCACCAGCACGCCTGGCCACGACAGCACTTCCAGCGGGTTCAGCGGTGCCGGCTGCTTGATCAGGCCGGCCACTTCCTCGGCGGCGGCGACAAGCTGTGCGGCGCGCTCGCGGTCTACCTTCAGCGGCTTGCCGTTGCTGTCTTCATTGAGGCGCAGGGTGCATTCCACCTTGCCCCGTGAAAGGCCCTGGCGCAGGCCTTCGCGCACGGCGCCTTCGAGGTCGCGCAGGGCCTCGGGCAAGCGCAGGTGGGGTTCCAGGTAACGGTGGTTGACCGAGCGCAGCTCCCAGATCAGGGTGCCTTGGCTGCCGGCGCGCTCGACACGAGCAAAAGCGGTCATGCTGTGCACCATGGGGAGTACCTCGCGTAGATGTATGAACGGTGGGAGCCTCTCGGCTGCAAGGCGCAGGA
The DNA here is from genome assembly GCF_059423245.1 of Pseudomonas sp. GW460-LB5. Taxonomy (NCBI): domain Bacteria; kingdom Pseudomonadati; phylum Pseudomonadota; class Gammaproteobacteria; order Pseudomonadales; family Pseudomonadaceae; genus Pseudomonas; species Pseudomonas sp. GW460-LB5. The sequence goes on along the minus strand of NZ_JBWKXT010000012.1, from coordinate 27,703 downwards.
TTGTAGCGCAGTGGGGCCTCGGCGCCCAATCCACCCATGTTACAGAGGGGTGGCCACGGCAGTCGGAAAAGGCGACGGGCTGTGTCGGGCGCGACAATAGGCATGTCTTCCCCGCGCTGCGGGCTCTATAATGCTCGGCAGATTCAAAGTCCCAGTACAGGTATCCCAGATGAAACGTCCAAGTGGTCGCGCCGCCGATCAGCTCCGCTCGATCCGCATCACCCGCAACTACACCAAGCACGCCGAAGGGTCGGTACTGGTCGAGTTCGGTGACACCAAGGTCATTTGCACGGTCAGCGTGGAAAACGGTGTGCCGCGCTTCCTCAAAGGCCAGGGCCAAGGCTGGCTCACCGCAGAGTACGGCATGCTGCCGCGTTCCACCGGCGAGCGTAACCAGCGCGAAGCCAGCCGTGGCAAGCAGGGTGGCCGCACCCTGGAAATCCAGCGCCTGATCGGCCGTTCGCTGCGCGCTGCGCTGGACATGAGCAAGCTGGGTGACATCACCCTGTATGTCGACTGCGACGTGATCCAGGCCGATGGCGGCACCCGTACCGCGTCCATCACCGGTGCCATGGTCGCCCTGTGCGACGCCCTGGCGGTAATCAAGAAGCGCGGTGGCCTTAAGGGCGGCAACCCGCTCAAGCACATGATTGCTGCCGTGTCGGTAGGCATGTACCAGGGCCAAGCCGTGCTCGACCTGGATTACCCGGAAGACTCCGCTGCCGAAACTGACCTGAACGTGGTGATGACCAGCGCCGGTGGCTTCATCGAAGTGCAGGGCACCGCTGAAGGCGCGCCGTTCCAGCCGGAAGACTTCAACGCCATGCTGGCGCTGGCCCAGAAGGGCATGAACGATATCTTCGAGCTGCAGCAGGCGGCTCTGGCTGACTGACTGTTTGGGGCCGCTGCGCGGCCCATTCGCGGGACAAGCCCGCTCCCACAAGATTTGTACAGCTTTCCAGCCATGCATGAATCCTGTGGGAGCGGGCTTGCCCCGCAAATGGGCTGCGCAGCAGCCCTAGCACGCTGCCACAAGATTTGTACAGCTTCCAGCCATACCTGAATCCTGTGGGAGCGGGCTTGTCCCGCGAATGGGCTGCGCAGCAGCCCTGGCACTCAGATGGTCAACGTCCAGTCATAATCCACGATAAGCGGCGCATGCTGGGAGAAGCGCGGCTGACGCGGCAGGCGGGCGTTGCGCACGAAGCGGCGCAGGCCCGGCGTGAGGATCTGGTAGTCGAACCGATAGCCCAGGTTGAGCATCTCGGCCTGCTCGTTGTCTGGCCACCAGCTGTACTGGTCACCTTCACGGCTGACTTCACGCAGGGCATCGACGTAACCCATCTCGCCGGTGATCGCATCCATCCAGGCGCGTTCCGGCGCCAGGAAGCCCGGCGACTGCTGGCTGTCACGCCAGTTTTTGATGTCGAGCTTCTGCTGCGCCACGTAGAACGAGCCGCAATAGATGTATTCGCGACGCTTGCGACGCTGTTTGTCCAGGTACTTGGCGAAGTCGTCCATCAACTTGAACTTCTGGTTCAAGTCTTCGTCGCCGTTCATGCCCGAAGGCAGCAGCAGGCTGGCAATACTGACTTTGTCGAAATCTGCTTGCAGGTAACGCCCGTAGCGGTCCGCTGTCTCGAAGCCCAGGCCGGTGATGACTGCCTTGGGCTGCATGCGCGAGTAAAGGGCCACACCACCTTGGGCAGGCACCTCCGCGTCGCAGGCATAAAGGAAATAGCCATCGAGCTGGAAAGCTGGGTCATCGAGTTCAAAGGCCGAGGCGCGGGTATCCTGAAGGCAGATGACGTCGGCATTCTGGGCTTGTAGCCAGCTGAGCAAACCACGCTCGGCCGCAGCCTGAATGCCATTAACGTTCACACTGATGATCCGCATAAATGGCCCCAAAAATCTCGTGCGTGTATGATACCCGAGCTCAACCCATTTAGCTAAATCCGTGGTGTCCGGGACTATTCATGCAGCCGTATCAGCGCGACTTTATCCGTTTTGCCATCGATCGCGGGGTACTGCGTTTCGGTGAATTCACCCTGAAATCGGGGCGTACCAGCCCGTATTTCTTCAATGCCGGCCTGTTCAACACCGGTTCTGCATTGGCCGAGCTGGGGCGGTGCTATGCCGCAGCCATCGTCGACAGCAAGATCCCGTTCGATGTGCTGTTCGGCCCGGCCTACAAGGGTATCCCTTTGGCGGCGACCACCGCCGTGGCCCTTGCCGATCAGCATCAGCTCGATGTGCCATGGTGCTTCAACCGCAAGGAAGCCAAGGACCACGGCGAAGGCGGCAGCCTGGTTGGTGCGCCGCTGGCCGGTGATGTGCTGATCATCGACGACGTGATCACCGCCGGTACCGCCATCCGCGAGGTCATGCAGATCATCAACGCCCAGCAGGCCAAGGCCGCTGGCGTGCTGATCGCGCTGAACCGCGAAGAGCGTGGCAATGGCGAACTGTCGGCGATCCAGGAAGTGGAACGCGACTTCGGTATCCCGGTGGTCAGCATCGTTTCGCTGACCCAGGTGCTAGAGTTCCTGGCCGATGACCCGCAGCTCAAGCAGCATCTGCCGGCTGTCGAGGCTTACCGGGCGCAGTACGGGATCTGATCCTGGCCTGGAAATGAAAAAGGCGACCTTCACATGAAGGTCGCCTTTTTTGTGTCACCTGTTCCGGCCCTTTCGCGGGTGAACCCGCTCCCACAGGATCTCCACAGCCCTCAAAGGCGGTGCTATCCCTTGTGGGAGCGGGTTTACCCGCGAAGAGGCCGGTGCAGGCTAGCCAATCACTCAGCGCGGCTTGCGGTTGGTAATGAGGGTACCCACGCCGCTGTCGGTGAAGATTTCCAGCAGCACCGCGTTCGGTACGCGGCCGTCGATGATGTGCGAGCTGTTCACGCCACCCTGCACCGCATCCAGCGCGCACTTGATCTTCGGCAGCATGCCGCCGTAGATGGTGCCGTCGGCGATCAGTTCGTTGACCTGCTCGGTGGTCAGGCCGGTCAGTACCTGGCCCTGTTTGTCCATCAGGCCGGCGATGTTGGTCAGCAGCATCAGCTTCTCGGCCTTCAGCGCCTCGGCTACCTTGCCAGCCACCAGGTCGGCGTTGATGTTGTACGACTCACCGTTGGCGCCCACGCCGATCGGCGCGATCACCGGGATGAAGTCACCCTTCACCAGCATGTTCAGCAGGTCGGTGTTCACGCTTACCACTTCGCCCACGTGGCCGATGTCGATGATTTCCGGGGTGGTCATCTCGGGCGTCTGGCGGCTGACGGTCAGCTTGCGGGCGCGGATCAGTTCCGCGTCCTTGCCGGTCAGGCCGATGGCGCTGCCGCCGTGGCGGTTGATCAGGTTGACGATGTCCTTGTTGACCTGGCCACCCAGCACCATCTCCACCACGTCCATGGTCGCCGAGTCGGTGACGCGCATGCCGTCGATGAAGTGGCTTTCGATCGACAGGCGCTTGAGCAGGTCGCCGATCTGCGGGCCACCACCGTGGACCACCACCGGGTTGATGCCCACAGCCTTCATCAGCACGATGTCACGGGCGAAGCCTGTTTTCAGCTCCTCGCTTTCCATCGCGTTGCCGCCGTACTTGATCACCAGGGTCTTGCCGACAAAGCGGCGGATGTAAGGCAGTGCTTCGGACAAAACCTCGGCTACATGGGAAGCGGCATCGCGATCGAGGGTCATGCAGGGCTCCTGTAAGGAACAGATAGTCGGTCAGAACGGCAGTTGCAGCTCAGGCTCAACCCGCAGCAACTGGGTACGGAATACATCCTTGATACGTTGCAATTCGGCGTCGCTGTCGGCCTCGAAGCGCAGCACCAGCACCGGGGTGGTGTTGGAGGCGCGGACCAGGCCCCAGCCGTGGGTATAGTCAACCCGCACACCATCGATGGTGGTCAGGCTGGCTTCGCCCCAATCGGCGTCGCGTTGCAGTGCATCAATGATGCTGAATTTACCCTCGTCGGTCACATCAATATTGATTTCCGGCGTGGAAATATCGTTAGGGAAGGCGGCAAACAGGTTTTCGGCGCTCTGTCCGGCCTTGCTGAGGATCTCCAGCAGGCGCGCGGCGCTGTAGATGCCGTCGTCAAAACCGTACCAGCGTTCCTTGATGAAGATGTGACCGCTCATTTCGCCGGCCAGCAGCGAGCCGGTCTGTTTCATCTTCTTCTTGATCAACGAATGGCCGGTCTTCCACATCAGTGCGCGGCCGCCAAGCTGTTCGATCAGCGGGGTCAGGCGACGGGTGCATTTGACGTCGAAGATGATTTCGGCGCCGGGGTTGCGCGCCAGCACGTCCTGGGCAAACAGCATCAGCAGGCGGTCCGGGTAGACGATGCTGCCGGTGTTGGTCACCACGCCGACGCGGTCGCCGTCACCGTCGAAGGCCAGGCCGATGTCGGCGCCGGTTTCCTTGACCTTGGCGATCAGGTCTTCGAGGTTTTCCGGCTTGCCCGGGTCCGGGTGGTGGTTGGGGAAGTTGCCGTCGACCTCGCAGAACAACGGGATCACTTCGCAGCCCAGGGCTTCGATCAGCTGCGGTGCGACCACGCCGGCGGCGCCGTTGCCACAGTCCACCACCACTTTGAGCTTCCTGGCCAGCTTCACGTCGCTGACGATTTGCTGGAAATAGCGGTCCAGGATCTCAACCTTTTCCACGCGGCCTTCGGCCAGGGTCAGGTCGTTGGTTTTCAGGCGGGTCAGCAGGGCCTGGATCTGTTCGTTGGCCAGGGTGTCGCCGGCGATGACGATCTTGAAACCGTTGTAGTCCGACGGGTTGTGGCTGCCGGTCAGCATCACGCCCGACTTGCCGGCCAGCACATTGGCCGCGTAGTACAGCGCCGGGGTGGGCACCAGGCCGATGTCGCTGACCTGGCACCCGGCATCGACCAGGCCTTTGATCAGCTGTTCGACCAGCATCGGGCCCGACAGGCGGCCATCGCGGCCTACCGAAACCTGCGGTTCGCCCTGGGCCAGGCTTTGCGCGCCGATGGCGCGGCCGATCCAGTAGGCGGTTTCGGCGTGAAGGGTTTTGCCGACCACGCCACGAATGTCATAGGCGCGGAAAATGCTGTCTGGTAGCGCGGCGGGGACCAGGTGGGCCATGTCGTTCATCTCTGGTAGCTCCAATAATCAAAGGTCTGGGCAGGCGCAAACTGACGCTTGGACGGTGCTTTCGCCAGAGAGTTCGCCATCCTTGGCCTGAACGGTCATCTGCCGGCTCAGTGGCTGCCGGAGTGACCAAAGCCACCAGCGCCACGCTGGCTTTCATCGAACGCTTCGACGATGTCGAAATGGGCCTGCACCACCGGCACCAACACCAGCTGGGCGATACGTTCGCCAACGGCGATGGTGAACGGCGTGTTGCCACGGTTCCAGCACGACACCATCAGCTCGCCCTGGTAGTCCGAGTCGATCAGGCCGACCAGGTTGCCCAGCACGATGCCGTGCTTATGGCCCAGGCCCGAGCGCGGCAGGATTACCGCGGCCAGCCCCGGGTCGCCAATGTAGATCGACAGGCCGGTAGGAATCAGCAGGGTCTGGCCTGGCTCGAGGACGGTGTCCTCCTTGAGCAGGGCGCGCAGGTCCAGGCCGGCGGAGCCGGGGGTGGCGTAGGTCGGCAGCGGGAATTCGCTGCCCAGGCGTGGGTCGAGAATCTTGGCTTGAAGAGCGTGCATGTAACTTATTGAACCTGGTTGAGCCGATCGGCGATGAAGGCGACCAGTTGCCGGGCGATCTTGCCTTTGCTGGTCTGCGCGAAGAGGGTCTGGTGCTGCTGGCGGTCGATCACGGTCAAGGCGTTTTCTTCGCTGTTGAAGCCGATGCTGGGGTTGGCCACATCATTGGCGACGATCAGGTCGAGGTTCTTGTCCTTGAGCTTGCGCGTGGCGTAATCGAGCAGGTGTTCGGTTTCGGCGGCGAAGCCGACGCTGAACGGGCGGTCGCTGCGGCCAGCAATGGTGGCAAGGATATCGGGATTGCGCACCATCTGCAGCAGCATGCCGTCGCCGGTCGTAGGATCTTTCTTCAGCTTTTGCGTGGCAACGACTTCCGGGCGGTAGTCCGCGACCGCGGCCGAGGCGATGAACAGGTCACACGGCATGGCCGCTTCACAGGCCGCAAGCATGTCCCGCGCGCTGACCACGTCGATGCGGCTGACCCGGTCGGGCGTTGGCAGGTGCACAGGGCCCGTGACGAGGGTGACCCGAGCCCCGGCTTCGGCGGCTGCTTCGGCCAGGGCGAAGCCCATCTTGCCGGAGCTATGATTGGTGATGTAGCGCACCGGGTCGATGTTTTCCTGGGTCGGGCCGGCGGTGATCAGCACGTGCTTGCCGGTCAGTGCCTGGCGCTTGAAGCTTTCTGCGGCGCACCAGGCCAGGTCGGTGGCTTCGAGCATGCGGCCCAGGCCCACGTCGCCACAGGCCTGGCTGCCGGACGCCGGGCCGAACACCTGGATGCCACGGCTCTTGAGCAGTTCGAGGTTGGCCTGGGTAGCCGGGTCGCGCCACATCGCCTGGTTCATGGCCGGGGCGACGGCGACGGTGGCGTCGGTGGCCAGCACCAAGGTGGTCAGCAGGTCGTCGGCCATGCCTTGGGCCATGCGCGCCATGAGGTCGGCCGTGGCCGGGGCGATCAGTACCAGGTCGGCCCACTTGGCCAGTTCGATATGGCCCATTGCCGCTTCGGCGGCAGGGTCGAGCAGGTCCATGTGCACCGGGTGGCCCGACAGCGCCTGCAGGGTCAGCGGGGTGATGAACTCGGCACCACCACGGGTCATGACGACGCGCACCTGCGCGCCGTGCTCCAGGAGACGGCGAATCAGCTCGGCGCTTTTGTAGGCGGCAATGCCGCCACCCACGCCGAGAACGATGCGCTTGCGATACAGCCGCTGCATAGGCTTGCCTTTTTCCAGTGAGAGCGGGCGGCGACGTTTGAGATTGCCTGCGGCAGTACGTCGCATGTACGAGGCGAAATAGATTAACACAGGGTCGAAATGGGCCGCAGCAAGGGCAGGGGGCGGGGATGAATATCAGGGAATGGCCGGCTGAAGAAAGGCCGCGGGAGAAGTTGCTGCAGCGTGGGGCTGGCAGCCTGACCGACACGGAGTTGCTAGCTGTATTTCTCGGTTCAGGTGTGCGCGGGCGTAATGTGGTGGAGCTGTCGCGAGGCCTGCTGGTGAAGTTCGGGAGCTTGCGCCGGTTGTTGGAGGCCGACCGCGAGGCCTTCGTCGGCGAGCTTGGGCTGGGCCCGGTGAGGTACAGCCAGTTGCAGGCGCTGCTGGAAATAGGGCGCAGACACCTGGCGACATCGATTGAGCGGGAATCTGCCATGGACAGCCCGGAAACGGTGCGGCGCTATTTGAAAGCGATGCTGCGACATGAGGCCAGTGAGGTGTTCGGGTGCCTGTTTCTGGATACCAAGCACAGGCCGCTGGCGTTTGAAATCCTGTTCAGGGGCACGATAGATCGGGCGAGTGTCTACCCGCGGGAGGTGGTGCGGCGGGCGTTGCTGCATAACGCGGCGGCTTTGATCCTCCGCGGTTATGGTGTCAACTCTAGTGTTTCACTCGGCTGAAGTGCCCGAGATAGAAGCATTCCTTGATGCTTATTCAGATTTTGATGTTCCATATTCAGTGTTGCAGAGCAAATTTGATTTTAGGCCCAGGCGGGCCACCACAGCAGTCAGCTTCACCAACAATTGTGATGCTAGGTCCCGGATGACTGGGGCTCAGGCTGTTGCTTGCGGTTCACAGAAAAGCTGGGAATTCCTACCCATCTTCCCGAAAAAGCTGAACATTACGGCAAAATCTGATGGAACCTACTCCACGTGGCCAAGGGATCCTACATCGCTGATGGCATTTTGACCTTCTCCACTCATTGTGTACCGCTGGATAAAAAGGCGAGAATGCGCGCGCAATGGAAGGCATGATGCGCGCAGGTCGGCGCTCTCGTGGCAGGATGTCACCGGCTTCATGCCTCCACAGCCAAGGCTCGCACGAGCCTTTAAGCTTAATGCCAATTTGTGGAGAGTGATGTGCTGAGTGACGACGACCAAAAGCTAGCCAAGATCCTTTTTGGCCTTCTGAAAAATGCGACTAGCCAAGCCGTCGTCAAGGAATTCCTCCGGACGAAGGGCATCCCCGTTTCTGCGCAAAACTGGGACGATCTCTATGAGAAGCGGATCGAGCCTGCCCTCAAGGATAAAAAACTTGCCCTGAAAGACCTCCGTGATCTACTGCAGCAGGTGGAGGAGTTTGGCAAGCAGCACTCGTTCCTTTTCCAGTGCACTGAAGAGCGGGCAATCGGCCTGCTGTCTCCTACGCGCATCGCTTCAATCGCAGCAGCTGAGGGCCTTTCGGGGCTGTTTACTCACCCGCTGGATCTTGAGATGCCCGACGAGGCCACAATCGTCGACATCCGCCTGTACCGTCCGGACCCGCAGAAGACACCGGTTTCGCTTACGATCAAAGTCGTCGAAAGCCGTGACATCAATCGTCTCAGCGCTGTGGAGACGGATCCAGCAACTGGCGAACTGATTCGACGCTATGCGACCACAAAAAAACGTGCGGTGAATATTGTTCACCTGGACCACACTGGTTTATTGGAGTTTCGTATTGCCTCTCAAGATAATCAGGCAAAGAAATATTCCGAGCTCTTGTGGGTGTTGAAAAACAAAGTAAGGAAATTTCTACCGGACGATGGGTTCGCTGAAGTTTCGCTTAGCCCCGCTAAGAATAAGATTCTGCGCGAGCGCGATAACCTCTCCCAAGAAATCAGATATAGCAATTCAACGGCTCGAAATGAATTCGGGGCCCAAATGCAGATTACCTCCGCATCGGTTGATGAAAACCTTTCATCGGATGAGGGTTCGATGTCTGCGTTGGATCGCTTCTTGGAGCGTGATGGCGAAGTGACGGGAGCCAATATTTACGTTAAACTACCAGACAGTGATCCTCCCCGTGAACTGAGGCTTTTGATTTCGGGTGAGAGAAACGAGTTTGCGGTGACCGTAGCGTGCTCCGCCGGAGAATACGAATATGTTCGCGGAAAAGTTATCGCCTTTAATACTTAACCATCCAGACGAGGCTGAAGGCCTCCGAAGATTGGCTAGTTTTATCCAGGGCTATGAATCCCAGGGTGGCGAAGCTTTGCCTAGAATTCGGCTAAACCCGAATCGCATGTTCGATATTATGCAAGCCGGTACTTCCGCGCACCTTGCAATCTTGATTAATATCTTGGTAACGGGCCGGATTATCAAGAGATTCCTTATTGTTAGGTGCCCCAGCGGCGAAGGTCTCTCATTCCAATCTTACGGCGATATCCCAGAGATTGTTCGTGATCCTGGGATGGATACCGAATTTGAAGTACTTGCCGCCAACGTGGAACCAACCTATAGATTGGTGCTCGATTGAAGCCTGTTGATATTGTTACCCTTGTTCGATCGACTTGGGAAAATACGATTGAGACCAAACGACTGGCCCAGCTGCAGGCAATTAGGGCAACTCTGGATGCCGAGCATCTGGAGCTGTTTGACTCGTTAGTCGATATGCAGATTTCTAATGTCAAAGATGATGCTCAGGCCATCACGCTCATGCTTGTCCATGGTATTCAAACTGATGGTTCCTGGCACGAGCTGGTAAAAGCAGCCTTCCGAGATGTTGCTCATGTCAGAGTCAAAGGTCTTGGCTACCATTGTGTGACCGCGCTGCAGCTTGCGTGTCCGTTTCGATCTACGCCAATCAATAAGATCGCAAATGACTTCCGAGACGCACGGCTTATGGAACCGACTGCTCGCATTATGGTCATTGCCCACAGCTTCGGCACCTATATCATTAGTCGGATCCTCGCCAAATACACTGACATCAACATTGAGAGAATTGTTCTCTGCGGCTCCATAATAAAAGGCAATTATGCCTGGGAGAAGCATGCTCGGCACATGGCTGCAGGCAACATCGTCAACGATGTCGGGACGCGAGATTTTTACCCCGTCCTAGCTACCTTTTCGACTATAGGCTACGGCGGGACTGGTCGAAACGGATTTAAAAATACACGTGTAGCTGACCGTTACTTTGATTACGGCCATAGCGATTTTTTTGAGCCCGACAAGGACCATATCGTCAAATATTGGAAGCCTTATATTCTAGATGGGACCATCGTCGAGTCTGAGTGGGATAGCATAAAGCCGAAGACCCATCTGGGAATCATGCTGGCTTGTCACCCTTGGATCGGCAGACCTGCCTTCTATGCAACCGTTGGGTTAATTACAGCTGCCGTAGCGGGTTTGGCTTGGTGGCTACTCACCTGATCTTCCACTGCTCTGTTTCAGGGTCCCTTACCAAATGCTGCTCTGAGACGACATCCAAGCCTACGGACCTAAAAATACTGAGCATTAGCGTCATAGAATAGTAATAGAGTCGCTGGTGTCGTCCCTTGTCTGAGGCCACAAACACCCCGTCAATCCGTCCATCCTCACTAGTCGCGAATTCGAATACGTACGAGTGGATTACCTGGTTCGCGACAAAAGTCATATCCCGCAGTTCTTTGTAAACTTTAGTAGTTTCGTAGTTTTCCATTATGTTGTGCCGATTGAAGTAGTCTACTGTCTTGCCACTGGTGATCGGGTAGTACGGTAGATGGAGCTTAATTTTCTTCGTTGATTCAGAGATTTTGTAGGTCTCGATTAGCTTGCGTACCGTATAAAAACTGACAAAAATTTCACGTTCTGCTTTCGCATAAATGCGCCCTTCAGAACACTCTTTTACACGAGCCTTCTCAAGCCAACGAGCTGAACGAAGAAGTGACTTCCTCCAATCATCAGACTCGTAAATCATCAGGATTCTCCTTGACTGAGAAATAAATAAAGCGTCAGTCTATTACTGCTGCATCAATACAATATTATCACCTCGGCTAGCATAGGACGCAATAGGTCAATGACCCAGGCTCTAAAGCAATATATCGCGAAAAGCATTAACTCAGTTATAATGATGGCCCCGCTTAAACGGGAGGTGATACGCCTCATCATATGCTGCTCTATAGCAATTATCCTGAATGCCATCCTATTCTTTGGTGTAGAAAACGACGGTACCATCAAGCCATGGGCAGAGATACCACTGAAACTGTTCGCCTCAACAACTTTATTTGCCTTTATGGTGAAGATTTTCCTTCCGCTTTTCGGTTGGACCATATTGAAGGCAGTGTTATTGAGCGCCAATAATGCCTTTAGTGGGGTGCTAAGCTTTCTAGGGAATCAATTTACAGGTGCTTTGTATTGTTCGGCCTTTATCCTGGCTTCTCTTACACTTAAGCAGTATGTAATTTCAGGGTTTATGGATCCTCAATTGGCTCTGATGGCGCCTACTGTTCTCTTTGCGGGCTTCTTGTACTTCTATATTTTTCAGTGCGCTATTCAAAAAACAATGACGCCTGCTCTGTGTGCTCCGCCTCTCCCGCGCTCTAGCAGGGTGCCGTGACTACCTGTTCTTGTAGGGGCAGGTTCGAATAGCAAGAGTCACTTGATGGCGTGATTTGATCTCTATCCTGGTGCCATAGCATGGCGCCAAAATTCCGCCGGCATAAAAATCTCCTGCCTGACACAATCAGAATAATAAATGCTACGAAAGTAGGCTGCGTACTGAGCGATTATGGAAAACTTCGCTGGAATCTATTCGTCATTACGTGATAAAAATTATTCTGTGCCCCGGTAAAGTGGCACAAAAATATAGAGCAACAGTTCAAGGGAATAGATATGGCTCAGTATAAGCACGGCAATTTTCTGCACAAAAGTGATCATTCGGAGTACGATAAAAAGTATTCGCCTGGTACCGAAGCGCCAAATCCAGGCATTTACCGATGCGTCTCCTGCGGGGATGAGATCGGTATTGCCAAAGGGCATGTTCTTCCTCCACAGAACCATCACCAGCATGCACCTGGCGCGGGCAAGATTGAGTGGCAGTTAGTGGTTTTTGCACAGCAGCGGAAATAAGGTTTTTGGGCTCAGTAGAGCTCTGCAACGTGGGTTCTACTGAGCACTCAATAAAAGGACGGAATCCGTATTGACTATTCAAACCACTATGAGGAGGGTGATCGTGAGCGTGCCTGGTTACGCATATATTCGGATATTAGATTGCCGAAATTGATGTCGGCCTCTTCAACAAAAATATTGACGTGGCAGTAAAACTCTTCAGGACCCCTGAGATAATTGAAAATTCTTGATCTGACGACGCCACAAACCCCCGCTTTGACGGCCGTAGAGGGTAGGTTGACTACATCGCCAACACATGGGATAAGAGCTAAGCCATGCTCACTGTTAAAGACAATATCAGCTGAGCGGTCATCAGGCCTGACAAACTCTTGATCCTCCGAGACCTGCTGATAATCAATGCTATACCTCATGCACAGCCTACCTCATTTGCGGGGTAAGGAATCAGCGCCGCGGGTCGTAAATAGTAAAATCCAGTTCAGTAGGCACGTTTGCGACGGAATTAGTTAGCCGATCTCGATACTATATAGTTTGGCAATTAACGCTTTTCAAGTACATACCCTACGCCTCTAAGTGTGTGTATCAGCTTGGTTTCGAAGGGGTCATCTATCTTGGCTCTGAGTCTTCGAATCGACACCTCTACAACGTTCGTGTCGCAATCAAAATTCATATCCCAAACCTGAGAGATAATCTGCGTACGGCTCAGTACCACCCCGGTGTTACGCATCAAGTAGTGCAGCAACGCGAATTCTTTGGTGGTCAAATCAATACGCTGACCGTCCCTGAATGCCCTGTGCCGGCTTTGATCAAGTTCCAGATCGGCCACGCGAATGACCTCCACAGATGCGGGGTGATCTGACCTGCGCATCAAGGCGCGAACCCGGGCTAGCAGCTCTGGGAACTCAAATGGTTTGATCAGATAGTCATCTGCGCCGTTCTCCAGCCCCCGGACCTTATCCGCCAATCGGCTTCTCGCCGTCAGCATCATGATGCGGGACGGGCAGTTTTTACGGCGCAACAACTCAAGGACCTGCCAACCGTCCATCTCTGGTAGGTTTATATCGAGGATAATCAGCTCGTACTCATGCTGCTTGGCCAAGAATAATCCATCTGATCCGGTGTGGACGCAATCTACGACATAGCCACACTCCGTCAGACCTTGACGCACATACTCCGCAGTTTTTACTTCATCCTCAATTACCAGAATTCGCATGGGATTTTGTCTCGATATCACTGAGCAATTAACCGCGCACGCGCGCCGGCATTATTGAAAGGGATGGTAAATCAAAATGAGCGTGCCGGGGCTCAAATGACGGATTTGTAATTTCTAGGTAATACAGTTGATAGTCTGGCGGTATATCTTGTCGCGGTTTGGGTTTGACAGTTGCGGGCCCTCTCTCCAGCAGGTGATTTGACCTTATGAAGTATTGGGTTATTTTCTTTTTTGTGCTGGCTTCGTTCCGCTCAGATGACGGCGAGGTCGCTCACATCGAGGAAGCTGGTCATTGGTGTAGTCATGAACTTCACCGGCATGCAATGCGTACAATCGAACGCTTGCTTGAATTTTAGGTAAAAAAAAGGCGCCCAATGGGCGCCAAATATCCACCTTTTACCAAAGGAGCACTTAAGCCACTCAAGGTGAATTCGTAATGCTCGTTTTACTAATAGGACCAGTTAATGAATAACTGGTCCAGTTAGCGAATTACAGAATCGAAAGCGGGTACTCAATGATCACACGGGTTTCATCCAGATCCGATTCGAATGCAGTGGCACGTGTGGTTGCCTGGCGCAACCGGAAGGACAGATCTTTTGCTGGACCGGTTTGGACAACGTATTTGACTTCGACGTCACGCTCCCAACGCTTCTGATTGTCGAGCGGGTTGCCGTTGTCATCAGTGCGCATGTAGAACTGGTTAGCGTTCGAGTAATCCGCGCCCGAGCCTCTGGCGTAGCGGGTCATGAACGTCAGGCCTGGAATGCCGTAGCTGGTGAAGTTCAGGTCATAGCGCAGCATCCAGGAACGCTCTTTCGGCGAGTTGAAGTCGCTGTACTGGATGGAGTTGTCGACGAAAATCGAGTCCGACTGACGCAGGTAGTCAAAATCGTCGTCGCCGTTGTTGCGCTGGTGCGACAGGGCTAGGGTATGGGCACCGTAACGCACGCCGACCTTGGCACTCCAGATGTTGTTGTCGAATTCACCCAGGCGCTTCTTACCTTCATCTACGGCTTTGTAGTAGTTGAAGCCACCGATCAGCGCCAGATCGTCGCTCAGCGGGTAAACCACGCTGGTGCCGGCGTAGTACTGATTCCAGACGTCTTTCAGCTGGCTGGCGTAGACGCTCACAGTCCAGTTGTCGTTGATCGAGTAGTCACCGCCACCGTAACCGATCCATGGCGAGTTGACCGGGCCGCCGTAGAACGTCACGAAGTTGTCGTTCAGGTTGCTTGAGAGCGGCTGGCTCATCGCATGCAGACGACCACCCTGCAGGGTGAGGCCTTGGATGCTGGTGTTCTCAACGGTCACGCCGCGGAAGCTTTCTGGCAGCAGGCGAGAGTCGCCGGATGCAACGACCGGAGTCGATGGGAAAACATCACCTACTTTCACGATGGTATCGAACAAGCGGACTTTGGCTGCGCCGCCGACCTTGGTGTATTCGTCGCGAGCTTCGCCCTTGTTATCAACGGGTAGCACGTCGAAGGAGCTACGGCCGCCGTTGCGCCCATCACCGGTGTCGAGCTTGAGGCCGATCATGGCGAAGGCATCAACGCCAAAGCCAACTGTTCCCTGGGTAAACCCAGAGTTGAATTTGCTGATGATCGCGTGCGCCCAGGCTTCGGAGTAGCCGTTGGTGTTGCCCTTGCCACTGTTATAAGTGGGGGCAGTGCTGTCGCGGTTATCACGGTTGAAGTAGAAGTTACGGTTCAGCACTGTAAGGCTGCTGCCTTCAATGAAGCCTTCTGGCTTGTCTTCTGCCTGTGCCGAAATAGCATAGCTTCCAGACAGCGCAGAAACTGCCGCCAAATACAGTGGTACTTTGATTTTCATCCGATGCTCCTTTGATTCACGGCAGTTTTTATTATGTTTACCGGCGCGGGTGTCGTTAATTGTTCTGACCAGGCGGCGCGCCTAGCGTAGCGCGAGCTCATATTTGCAGGCCGAAGATAACGGGGGGGTGATAGGAAAATTACAATTTCGTCATCTACCTGTTGTTCGGGCCTTCGCACCGCGTGTTTGCCATCTCCGTTGCTTGTAACGAAATCATCGTGTCGGGTTTGGTTTCCCAGTATTTTCGGGCATTACAGGACATTCTTACGGAATTGTAATTTTCTAGCCACCCCTCTGATAGCTACAGGTTATTAGAGTGACATCACCTAATCAAGTGGGGCTTGGCAGCTGTTTCGGCGTTCTCGCCAAGCTTTATCGAAGTTTGTGCACGAGGACCATCAAAGTGCCCCGGTATAACCGCAATGTCTTATCCAAGACCTCCGTCTCGCCCTGGAAGATCGCTGCACTCTGTGCAGTCATCTCTGGATTGATGGCACCTGCAGCTCTTGCCCAAAGCATCAGCTTGCCCCAGGCGCTTTCGACGGCCATGGATGCCAACCCTGACCTGGCCGCGGCCCGGCAAGAGATTGGCATCGCTGATGGTGCTCGCAAGCAGGCCGGGCTTATCCCCAACCCCACTATTTCGTACGACGTGGAAGACACCCGTCGTAACACCAGCACGACGACCGTGTCGCTTAGCCAAACCCTGGAGCTGGGTGGTAAGCGGGGAGCTCGTGTTGACGTCGCCACTTACGGGCAGACCGCCGCACAGCTGGAGTTGGACCGTCGCGTGAACGGTCTGCGGGCAGACGTCGTACAGGCCTTCTACGCCGCATTGCGGGCCCAGACAGGCCTTGACCTGGCCAAGCAATCTCTCGAACTGACTGAGCGCGGTCTCCGCATCGTCGATGGTCGTGTTCGCGCAGGTAAATCGTCTCCAGTAGAGGCCACCCGCGCCCAAGTACAACTGGCCGAAGCAAAGCTGCAAGTTCGACGTGCCGAAACCGAAAAGACGACCGCTTACCAGCAACTCGCTCAAATTACCGGGAGCTCGGTCACCGTCTTTGATCGACTCGAATCGCCAACCCTCTCCCCGGGACTGCCACCGCGGACTGAAGAGCTGCTGGCGAAGCTCGATCAGACCGCAGAAATGCGCCAGGCCGTGGTACAGATCGACAAGAGCGATGCCTCGCTCGGTTCAGAGAAAGCTCAGCGTATCCCGAACCTTACCGTCAGCGTAGGTAGCCAGTACGACCGCTCTGTGCGCGAGCGTGTCAACACTGTGGGCGTCTCTATGCCTTTGCCGCTGTTTGATCGCAACCAGGGCAACATTCTTTCCGCTTCTCGTCGTGCAGATCAGGCCCGAGACCAGCGCAATGCTGTGGAGCTGCGGCTGCGCACCGAAACCCAAACCGCGTTGAACCAGTGGTCCACCGCCATGCAGGAGGTCGAGTCCTACGACAAGACCATTCTGCCGTCAGCCCAACAAGCCGTAGATACCGCAACCCGCGGCTTCGAGATGGGCAAATTCGGTTTCATCGAAGTGCTGGATGCCCAGCGCACCTTGATCGTCGCTCGTGGCCAATATCTCGAATCGTTGGCAGCGGCGACCAATGCGCGTGCGCAGGTGGAAAGGGTTTATGGCGAAGTCGGCTCAACTGCCGGCGCTCGCTGAACGGGCCAAACATTTTCTTCGGCACACAGCCTTGAACAAGCCGGTGCCTACGATCAGCAGGAGTAGCAATGGATAACAAACGCAAGATCGCCCTCGCGGTAGCCGCTGTGGCAGCCCTCGGATTTGGCAGCCTTGCCTGGAACAACAGTTCTGGACAGCAGGCCGCTAGTACCGCCGAGCATGGCGCTAACGATGGCCATGGCGACGAAAAGAAAGCCGCATCTGCCGCCAAAGAGGAGGGTGATGAGGGCCATGGTGAAGAAGGCCACAGCGAAGAGGGCGGTGAAGAAGAGGGCAAGCTGACGCTTAGCGCTGAGCAGATCAAGGCTGCCGGCGTTGCCCTGGAAGCTGCAGCGCCGCGTGACTTGGGTACAGTCGTGAGCTTCCCGGGCGAAATTCGCTTCGATGAAGACCGGACCGCCCACGTGGTTCCTCGTGTTCCTGGCGTTGTAGAGACTGTCCAAGCCGACCTGGGTGAGACGGTCAAAAAGGGTCAGGTCCTCGCTGTAATCGCGAGCCAGCAGATCTCTGACCTGCGCAGCGAACAACAGGCCGCACAGCGTCGCGTCGAACTGGCGCGAGTGACCTTCGAGCGTGAGAAGCAGCTGTGGCAGGACAAGATTTCCGCGGAGCAAGACTACCTCCAAGCACGCCAAGCGCTGCAAGAAGCGGAGATCTCCTTGGCCAACGCCAAGCAGAAGGTCGGTGCGATCGGTGCTTCGGTTAACTCCGTTGGCGGTAATCGTTACGAACTCCGAGCTCCTTTCGACGCCGTGGTGGTGGAGAAACACCTGACCGTTGGCGAAGTCGTCAGCGAGGCGACCAACGCCTTCATCCTTTCTGACCTGAATCAGGTCTGGGCAACCTTCGCCGTCCCGCCTACAGATCTGGGCAAGGTCACGACTGGTCGTGCGGTGAAAGTCTCTTCGCCTGACATGAATGTCGAGGTCGAAGGGAAGGTGGGTTATGTCGGGAGCCTGCTGGGCGAGCAAAACCGCGCAGCCACTGTCCGCGTCACCTTGACCAACCCCAACGGTGCCTGGCGTCCAGGCCTGTTCGTGAACATTGCGGTCACTTCCCAGACTGATCGAGTTGCCGTAGCGGTCCCTGAGCACGCAGTCCAGACCGTTGAAGACAAACCCTCGGTATTCGTACGCACCCCAGATGGGTTTGACACCCGCCCGGTAAAACTGGGTCGTCGCGACAATGGGTACGTGGAAGTCATCGACGGTATTGAAGCCGGCGCCCAGGTAGCAACCAGTGGCAGCTTCACACTCAAGTCCGAGCTCGGCAAAGCTTCTGCCGAACACGGTCACTGATGCGAACTGACAGGATGATTTCTCATGTTTGAACGTATCATCAGATTCGCCATCGAGCAGCGCATCGTAGTAATGATCGCTGTTCTGATCATGGCGGGTATCGGTATCTACAGCTATCAAAAGCTGCCCATCGATGCGGTACCCGATATCACCAACGTCCAGGTGCAGATCAACACTGCAGCGCCTGGTTATTCGCCTTTGGAAACCGAACAACGGATCACGTTTCCAGTTGAAACGGCCATGGCCGGTCTCCCGGGCCTTCAGCAGACCCGTTCCCTGTCTCGCTCTGGCTTGTCTCAGGTCACCGTGATCTTCAAGGATGGCACTGACATCTTCTTTGCCCGCCAGTTGATCAACGAGCGGCTGCAGGTTGCGAAGGAACAGCTGCCAGAAGGCGTAGAGGCCGTTATGGGCCCGGTATCTACCGGCCTCGGCGAGATCTTCCTGTGGACCGTTGAAGCCGAAGATGGCGCGGTCAAAGAGGACGGTACGCCTTACACCCCGACCGACCTGCGCGTGATCCAAGACTGGATCATCAAGCCTCAGCTGCGCAACGTCCCGGGTGTAGCCGAGATCAATACCATCGGCGGCTATGCCAAGCAGTTCCTGGTTGCGCCAGATCCTAAGCGCCTGGCTACCTACAAGCTTACCCTCAATGACCTGGTCGCAGCGTTGGAAAGTAACAATGCCAACGTCGGCGCCGGCTACATCGAACGTAATGGTGAGCAGTTGCTCATCCGTGCGCCCGGCCAGGTAGGCAACATCGAAGACATCGCCAACATCGTGATCACCAGCGTGGATGGTGCACCGATTCGCATCAGCAGCGTTGCTGACGTCAGCATCGGTAAAGAACTCCGCACAGGTGCTGCTACTGAGAACGGCCGCGAAGTCGTGCTCGGTACCGTGTTCATGCTGATTGGTGAAAACAGCCGTACTGTGTCTCAAGCTGTCGCCGCCAAACTGGCGGACATCAACCGCACCCTGCCAAAGGGCGTGGTGGCTGTGACCGTTTACGACCGTACCAACCTGGTTGAAAAAGCCATCGCGACGGTGAAGAAGAACCTGGTAGAAGGCGCGATCTTGGTAATCGCGATTCTGTTCCTGTTCCTCGGCAACATCCGTGCAGCCCTGATCACCGCGATGGTGATTCCGCTGTCCATGCTTTTCACCTTCACAGGCATGTTCAACAACAAGGTCAGTGCCAACTTAATGAGTTTGGGGGCACTCGACTTCGGCATCATCGTCGACGGTGCCGTGGTTATTGTAGAAAACGCGATCCGTCGACTGGCTCATGCGCAGCATAAGCATGGCCGCATGCTCACCAAAACCGAACGCTTCCACGAGGTCTTTGCCGCGGCGCGAGAAGCTCGCCGGCCGCTGATCTTCGGTCAGCTGATCATCATGGTGGTGTACCTGCCGATCTTCGCCCTCACCGGCGTCGAAGGCAAAATGTTCCACCCTATGGCGTTCACCGTTGTGATGGCTCTGCTGGGCGCAATGATCCTGTCCGTTACCTTTGTTCCTGCAGCTATTGCCATGTTCGTCACTGGCAAGGTGAAGGAAGAGGAAGGCGTGGTCATGCGCACAGCTCGACTGCGCTATGAGCCGGTTCTGCAATGGGTGCTGGGACATCGGAACATCGCTTTCTCGGCCGCAGTAGCCTTGGTCGTGCTCAGTGGTGTGCTGGCAAGTCGTATGGGTAGCGAGTTCATCCCAAGCCTCAGTGAGGGTGACTTTGCGATGCAGGCCATGCGTGTGCCTGGAACGAGCCTCACTCAGTCCGTCGAGATGCAGCAGCGTCTGGAGAAAGCGGTAATAGCGCAGGTGCCTGAAGTCGAGCGGATGTTCGCACGCTCGGGTACCGCGGAAATTGCATCTGACCCGATGCCACCGAACGCCTCCGACGCCTACATCATGCTCAAGCCTCAGGATCAGTGGCCTAACCCCAAGAAGCCTCGCGATGAGCTGATTGCTGAGGTGCAGAAGGCCGCAGCGGGTGTTCCAGGAAGCAACTACGAGTTGTCGCAGCCAATCCAACTGCGTTTCAACGAGCTGATTTCGGGCGTGCGTAGTGATGTCGCTGTGAAGGTCTTCGGCGATGACATGGACGTGCTCAACAACACCGCCAACAAGATCGCGGCAGCGCTCAAAGCGGTACCGGGCTCGTCGGAAGTGAAAGTTGAGCAGACATCCGGCCTGCCGGTGCTGACAATCAACATCGACCGCGAGAAAGCAGCACGCTACGGCCTGAACATCGCGGATGTTCAGAACTCGATCGCTATCGCCGTGGGTGGTCGCCAGGCCGGCACGCTGTATGAGGGCGACCGTCGGTTCGACATGGTAGTGCGCCTGCCTGAGACCGTTCGCACCGACGTAGCGGGGATGTCCAGTTTGCTGATTCCGGTGCCTGCCAATGCGGCTCAGGGTGCCAACCAGATCGGTTTCATCCCGCTGTCGCAGGTCGCTAATCTGGACCTGCAACTGGGCCCGAACCAAATCAGCCGCGAGAACGGCAAGCGTCTGGTAATCGTCAGTGCCAACGTTCGAGGCCGTGACCTGGGATCCTTCGTTGAGGAGGCGACCGCTTCGCTGGATCAGAAGGTGCAAATCCCTGCGGGCTACTGGACGACTTGGGGTGGCCAGTTCGAGCAGCTGCAGTCGGCTGCCAAACGGCTGCAGATCGTTGTTCCAGTCGCCTTGCTGCTGGTCATGACCTTGTTGTTCCTGATGTTCAACAACCTGAAGGACGGCATGCTGGTCTTCACCGGTATTCCATTCGCACTCACCGGTGGTGTTGTGGCGTTGTGGTTGCGGGACATCCCACTGTCGATCTCGGCAGGTGTCGGCTTCATTGCACTGTCCGGCGTTGCAGTACTGAACGGCCTGGTGATGATTGCCTTCATCCGCGGGCTAAGGGAGGAAGGGCGAACGCTCAGGCAGGCAGTCGATGAAGGTGCATTAACCCGTCTGCGACCTGTTCTGATGACTGCCTTGGTAGCTTCCCTGGGCTTCATCCCGATGGCTTTGGCCACCGGTACCGGTGCAGAAGTTCAGCGGCCACTGGCGACTGTGGTGATTGGCGGGATCCTGTCCTCCACCGCATTGACCTTGTTGGTACTGCCTGCCCTGTATTACTGGGCACACCGCAAGGATGAAGACGGCGACGAGGCCGAAGTGGTTAGCTAACAGGCTCCGCTAAAGAGAAGCCCACAACACGTGTTGTGGGCTTTTTTGTTTAAAGTGAAGTAGATGCACTTACCTTTCAAAATTGTAAGTTTCTCGTCATGCCGGTGATGCCTATGCATTGCTAAGGTTACGCCCGAGAAGTTTTGAAATTGAGAGGGTTTTATGAAAAAGCTAATTATCGCTGCTGCACTTGTTGTTTTCTCGGTGGCTTCGCAGGCCAACACTTTTTCCGAGAGCAAGCAGCTGCAATACACCAAGGAGCACCAGACCGCAGTGGCCAAGTACGCGGAGAAAAATGGCAAGCCAATGCCAGAGATTCAGGATTACAAATATGGCATGAAGATAGACGTTGCTAAGTTCGTACGTCAGTCGCAGGACCCACGTACCTGCCAGGTCTACCCACGGTTGATGACCTTCGAGGACTCCCAGGGCACGCTCAAGACTGTTCGTTACTCGATGTATTCGCAATGCATCAACAACAAGTAGTAAACGATTTGAACAGAACAATTAGAGAATTCATAAATGCCAGGCAGTGCCTGGCATTTTTTATTACGCCCGATGCCCCATGGTTTTGACATGTTAACGCCTGGGCCGGGGCAAACCGTGCAATAGGTCTTAGCTAACCAACCGCGACGGCTCCCAACTGCAGAGGGCAATTGGAAGCCTTGACCCCAGAAGGGACGAGTTATGAAGAGTTTGCTTGAACGCCCTGATGACCAAGCTGGGCATGAAGGTCATAGCCATGAGCATGGCGGCATTTTTGGCATGAACACGGAGCTGTTTTTCGCGCTGATCTGTGGTGCTCTCCTGGGTGCCGGAGCCCTCGCAGGAAAACTTGGGCTGATTGATCGACTTCCCCTTATTCTGTACGTGTCGGCCTATGTGTTCGGTGGATGGTTCACCACCAAGGAAGCGATCAGCAACATCCGCCAGAAACGCTTCGAGATCGATTCGCTGATGCTTCTCGCCGCAGCCGGTGCCGCGAGCATTGGCGCCTGGGCGGAGGGGGCTCTGCTGCTGTTCCTGTTCAGTCTGGGGCATTCCCTTGAAAGCTACGCGATGGGGCGGGCCAAGAAAGCGATTGAGGCACTGTCCAAGCTCGCACCAGCCACCGCGATCGTACGCAGAGCAAATGGCACGTTGGAAATGCCTGTGGAGCTGCTGGTTCCCGGTGACGTTGTCATCGTGCGCCCCAATGACCGCCTACCGGCCGATGGTTTTGTTGTAGTGGGCTCCTCAAGTATCAACCAGGCGCCAGTAACCGGTGAGAGCGTCCCCGTGGACAAGCAACCTGTCCCTGATGCCGAACTCGCACGCAGCAAGCCAGATGCAGTGGATGCAGCCTCGAAAGTCTTCGCCGGTACCATCAATGGCGAAACGCTCATCGAGGTTGAGGTAACACGGCGCTCTACGGAAAGTACCCTGGCGCGGGTCATCAAGATGGTCAGTGAAGCCGAAGTCAGGAAGTCACCGACCCAGCGATTCACGGACCGCTTCCAACGCATATTCGTCCCGTTGGTTTTGCTGCTGGTAGTCGGGCTGCTATTTGCCGGCATTTTCCTTGATGAGCCGTTCCGTGACTCGTTCTACCGGGCGATGGCCGTACTGGTTGCAGCCAGCCCCTGCGCGCTGGCGATCGCAACACCAAGCGCCATTCTATCTGGCATCGCCAGGGCAGCCCGAGGTGGCGTGCTGATCAAGGGCGGTGCACCGCTTGAAGAGCTCGGCTCCTTGAATGCCATGGCATTCGACAAGACCGGTACCCTGACCGAAGGGCGCCCACGCATCACCGATGTAATACCGGTAGGCGGCACGCAGATCGAGGATCTACTAAACGTCGCCATCGCTGTGGAGTCGATGAGCGACCATCCGCTGGCTGCGGCAATTGTGCGTGACGGTGAAGAGATGATTGGCACACGGCGCCGATTGCAAGCCAAGAACATGAGCAACATGATTGGCCGCGGCGTACGTGCCGAGCTTGATGGGCAGTTCGTCTGGATTGGCAAGGTCGAGATGTTCGGTACCAATGGTATTCCCGCACTGAGCAAGGCAGCCTTGGAGGCTGCGGAGCGTCTGCGTCAGTCGGGCCGCACAACCATGGTGGTACGTCGCGCTGACAAGGATCTGGGCGCTATCGGGCTATTGGACACACCCCGAGAGGGTGCCAAAGAGGCACTCCAGAAACTCAGAGAGATGGGCATCGACCGCATGGTCATGATTTCTGGGGACCACAACCGCGTTGCAGAGGCGGTAGCCAAACAAGTTGGCTTAGATGAGGCGTGGGGAGACCTAATGCCGGAAGACAAGGTCAAGGCCATCAAGAACCTGCGCCTCAGCGCCAGGGTGGCCATGGTGGGTGACGGCGTGAATGATGCCCCTGCCATGGCCAATTCGAGCGTTGGCATCGCAATGGGGGCTGCCGGATCTGATGTCGCCCTGGAAACGGCTGATATCGCGCTTATGGCTGACGACATCAGGCAACTCCCATTTGCGGTGGGGCTGAGCCGTCACACGCGATCGATCATCCGCCAGAACCTGTTCGTCAGCTTGGGGATTGTGGCCATCTTGGTTCCGTCTACCATCATGGGCTTGAGCATTGGTGCCGCCGTTGCGATCCATGAGGGCTCCACACTGCTGGTCGTCTTCAACGCCTTGCGGTTGTTGGCCTACCGCAGAAGCTCCTGATCCCTGAGCTTCAATCATGAAGCTAAGCAGGGAAATGACTTGAAGTAGAAGTACGGGTCGTGCGCGATCAGCGCACGACCCGTACTTTTCTCACTCGTCGATCCCGATGCGCTTGAGGCTTTCAAGGGCCTTCCCACACTCAGGTGAGCCGTGCCTTAAGCCGCAGGCCAACGCAGCTTTGAGACTCATGACACCGGCTACGAAACCGACTTGATTGCCGACCCCTTGTCCGTTCGCAAATCCCTGATCATACGCAATCTCCACAAGTGCATTGATCGCCGCCAGGGTGTCTTGTTTGTTGGTACTGTTCTGCATATCTACTCCGCGAGCATTCAGCTCATATCGCTCGGTTAGATGGCGGCGCCTTCAGGTTTGGGGTGAGCGAATCCCGCTCCCATAGCCAATCCCTAACGGGGGGCATAGCCCGCCACCGTAAGGAAAATCAGCTATTGAGAGCAGGTGACTCGTTTTGGTCACGCGTGCTGCTCGCCTCACCGCATTGGCACTGAGTGGGTACATCCGGATAGCCGCTGTGTTTCTCGACGAACAGCGTTTGGCAGGTGGTGCACCCATAAATCCGCGGCAGAGACTTCAGACCACCTGGCAGCACATCGCTCAAGGGCTCGTTATGCCAAGGAGCCCCGTCAAGGATCTTGGAGCGCAGGATGTTTCCCAGCCGCCAGGTGTTACTTTGTGCGCGCCAGAACCACATCGGCGCCGAAAGTGAATACTGGATGAAGGTCTCTTCCGGCTGTTTGGAGAGCATCGGAAATTTAGGGCGGGTCGATCCGGAATCGATGATAGTGAACCCCATGCCCATCTCAGCGCTCGGATGGGTCTGTTCACCGAAATAGCGGTCGTGACTCGCCGAAGCCGTAGCTTGATGATCAGTCGGCGGAAATACCCACAGATAGCACTCGCTTCGAGTCACCATTTCGACGAGCTGGCTCTGTCCCCGTATAGGGAAATCTGCAGCCAGTGCGAAGCGATCTTTCCACGTGATTTTCGGAGGCGGTGCCATACCCGCCGCAATGGCCAGCGTCGCCGTTTTCGGGACGAATCGATCGCCGAGCTCGTTCAGATCCAGATTCTTGCAAAGGGCTTTGAATGCCTTTTTACGAGTCTTCGAGGTGAAGGAGGGGTCGAGGAGCAGGCGAACCTGGTTCACGCCTATCCCTGCAGCTCGTAGTACTTCGATGACTTCTTCAGCCACGCCGACTGCTTGAAGATCGGTCAATCCCAAGCACTTTTTCGCCCGCTCAATCGTCTCGTAGAGGTTGTACTGCCTGTCGCTGTCACGGCATACCTGGATTGGCAGATTGTCTTGGGAGTCAACTTCTGGGGAGACGGAGCCAATGGCAGCGTGGAGCAACTGGTGAATGTGCTGGTGAGCGTACGGGCGACCGGAAGCCGAGAATGAGGCGTGCAGCTGAGCAGCGAGAGGTTGAAGCAGCTTTTTGGCAGACATGACTATCCCCTAATGAGCGACGTTGGGGTAGCTGCGCTTGTAGGGCCGTTAGACGCGAAGCTGGACGTCGAATCAGGTTCAATCATGAGTAGGAGTCAGGTTTGGTTTGCTTGCACGGCCACCATGCAAAACCCGACGCGGCAATCACACCAGATTCGCCGAGTTTTGGCAAGAGAGGTCATCAGGTGAGCGAGAGCAGGTAGGAGGAGGACGCTCCAAGCTCGATCACGTCAGAAACAGGGAAGCCGGAAGCACATTGAGCGCTTCCGGCTTTCTCACGTCAGACTGATGAGAGGGATCAGAAGACGTATTGCAGGCGGGTCACGATTGCATTGCCGCTGTCGTCGCCCACGGTGTTCTCGTTATTGTCAGTACGCACGTTGATGTAGTTGGCACTGAGTTTCACTGCCTCGTTGACATACCAGTTCACACCCACAGTGTGGCTCTTGGCCTTGCGCTCGTTCGATTGATCCGCTGCGGTGACCAGGTTGCCGTCTTCGACCTTGATATCGTCAAAGCGGTAGAAAACTTCCCAGGCCCCCAGTTCCTTGTTCTCTGGTTTGATAGTGTCGAACTTGGCACCGTCGAGCTTGTAGATACGCGGCTCGCCGGTCAGGGTGTAAGCCATCTGGGCGTAGTAACCAGAGGCCTTCATGTCGCTGTTGGCCTGGTCAGCTTTCAGCTTGCGGCGAAGGTATTCCGCTTGCACCGAGAACGGGCCGGTGGCCCAGGCACCTTCGAGACCCCAGACCGAATCGTCCTTCCACAGGCCATCTTGTGCGGCGGCACCGCCAAACAGCATGCGGTTGCCGTTGGTGCCGGCATCGCCGCCGCCATTGGTATCTACACCGCGAACGCCAAGACGCGAACGAATCCGGGTATCGACCGCACTGTTTTTGAGGTCGCGGTAAGCGTACTGAGCACCGACGTGCAGGACGTTGCCATCACTGTGCAGCGGTGCGAACACGGCACGTGCGTTGTAGCGCTTGGTGCTGTCGCCATCCGAGTTGTTGTTGGTTTCGCTGAAAACGCTACCGGAGACATAAGCCATGTCAGCGATGGTGCTGGTGGCTTGAACACCCATGCCGGCGTTGTCGTTGATCCAGTCCGCCAGGTCGTACGAGAGGTTCCGCTCCATGGCAGTGGTCCACTTCGAACTGGTGGCTTTCTCAAGACCGAAGTCGGTGTAGAAACGACCGAATCGCAGTTGGACGGGCTTGAAACCGGTGTAGGTCAGGCTGGCCTCGTCGAAGTAACCGTCGGAGTCGTTGCCCGTGTTGCGGGAAAGGTCGTAGTTGAGCTGATACTTCCAGTCGCGGTACAGAACGCCGCCGAGCTCAAGGTAGGCGCGACGGAAGTAGCCGGCGTCAGCGGTATCGCCATTCTTGGTGAAGACACCATCGAAACGGCCGTAGTCGGCCTGAACGCGACCGCCCAGTTTGAAACTGAATTCCTTGTCAGAAGTCGATACTTCAAGACCGCCCTTGGTCTTCAGAACGATGTCAGCTCCGTCAGTGGTTACTGTTCCGGAGAATGCTTGCGAGGAAAATGTGCCTATTATTGCGGCAGCCAACAGCTTTTCCCGCATGTTCGAAGAACGGATCATTGCTTGCCTCTCGTATGTTAAGTGCTTAGCTACCGACGTTGTATTTCGCCCTTCGTCGGCCTAAATTTATCTTGCAGATGGGAGCAGGCCACGGTTGTCACCTGCTGTAACAAGATGCCTTTGTTCTAAGCACTCTGACTAGATTGCAAGCGAATATGACAGTTGTGTTTCTGTAGTGTTAACAGGAGAGTTTGAAACCTAACAAAACTGTTACCGAACAAGCCAGTCCTTCTTATCAAAGAAGCTCTTCTTGATCAATCTACGGATTTCCAGAACGTGCGGGTTGCGGGCAAGCTTGGTTTTGATAACAAGATAGACATCTTTCTCCTCCAGATCGTCCAAAAAACCCGGCATCGGCAGAATATTCCTCTCCATCTTTCGACTATAGTCGGGCAGCACACCGATACACGCGCCTCCTACGACAAGGCCACGGGATAAGTTATAGTTCTTTACCCGAGTGGTACCGCCCTGATGCTCAGCCATTATCGATGCCCACTTTCGTGAGCCCGCCAAAATCTCTTCATCCCAAGGGATAACGAGCATGAAGTTGTGCAAATCCAGGCTCTGCACTGGAAGGGTGACGCTTCTTGAGTAGCGGCTGGAAATGAACAGCGAGTGCCCAATCCGGCCAAGCCGTTCAAAGTAAGGGATCCATCATCCCCACATTCCAACCGTCCACCTGATTCCCGATGCTGTGCTCCCGATTTCTTTCTGGAGCC